>CAIKDP010000033.1 GCA_903826205.1 Akkermansiaceae bacterium | reverse complement strand
GTGACGGACGCTGACAGTGACGGGGTGGACGCCGGGTGATAGAGATTGGTCGGGTCCGTGGCATCGATCAACACGCTGGCGCTGCTGTTGAGGTGGGTCCCTGCCGGCACCTGGCACAGCGCGCGATAGAAGTTGAGTCGACGCTCGATATCGGTGACAAAGGCGGCGGCCGTGGTGCCCTCCGCGTTGGTGTAGGGGCTGGTCGCCGTGTAATTGCCAGTCCAGGCGTGGCGGTCCTGATAGCCTTCGGATGCCTGATAGACACCGTGCCAAAAGGCAATCACATCATTGCGGTTGAGGCTGTCCACCGTGAAATCGCCGCTGCCCGGCGGGTAGCTGCCCGGCGTCCACGCCCACAACCCGCCGGGCCACCCGGCGAGCGCCAGAGCGACGCCCCACACACCGGCCCGGTAGCTGCGGGTCAGGGCTTGCCCAGCGGCCAAGGCCCGCCCGACGGCTGCCATGTCAGCCAACGGACGTCGCCATGGTTTCCGCTTTGCGTTGGGTCTCATCTTGCAGTGGCTGGACGTGGACGCTGTACATTGTCAGTCGGCTAGGGAAGCCTGAAAAGCCCATGCGTTTGTGATAATGGTGTCATGGTTTGAACTACAAGTGGCGCAGGCGGGTTGTCAGCCGCCGGACAAAATCCGGACTAAACGCCCGGGCCACCGTGGCGCGGACAGGTCGCCCGCCAACAGTCGTCATGGCCAATTCGGCCGTACTTTACAAAGACTCTTGTGTAAAAATCCAAGATATCGCCATAAAACCATCGTTTTCAAATCTAAAAATCATTTGAATCGACCATTTTGATTAAAATTGTCAATTTTTGATTGCCAATTATTAGGATAGCGTGCATATTTGCCTTCGGAACCCCAATTTTCATGAAAACAGAGCAAATGGATGGTGCACAGGCCCTCATCAAGACCCTCGACGCCTTGGGCATTGAGTATATTTTCGGCTACTCCGGCGGCGCGGCGCTGCCGATTTTTGACGCGCTGGAAACGGTCAAGACCCAGATGAAATTCATTTTGGCGCGCCATGAGCAAGGTGCCGTGCACATGGCCGATGGCTACGCCCGGGCCACCGGCAAGCCGGCCGCTGTGTTGGTCACCTCCGGCCCTGGAGCCGGCAATACCGTGACCGGCCTGATGACCGCGCAGATGGATTCGGTGCCGATGGTGGTCATCTGCGGCCAGCAAGTGACCTGGATGCTCGGCAAGGATGCTTTCCAAGAGGCGGACATCTTCGGCATCACCATGCCGGTGGTGAAACACAACTATCTGGTCAAGCAAACCAACGACCTGCCCCGCATCATCCGCGAAGCCCACCACATAGCCACCAGCGGCCGGCCCGGACCGGTGCTCATTGACGTGCCCAAGGATGTGTCGCAAGGCCCGTTCAGCGGCGAGCTCGACCCGCCGCTGGATTTGCCGGGCTACCATCCGGAGCGGGCGTTCGACATCGATCTGGCCGCGATCGGTGAAACGGTGCAACTCATCTCCCACGCCAAGCGCCCGGTGATCCTGGCCGGCCAGGGAGCGATGATTGCCCGGGCGAGCGCGGAATTGATGGAGTTTGCCGAGACCCTCGGCTGCCCGGTCACCAACACTTTGTTAGGCAAGGGCGTGTTTCCGGAAACCCACAAACTTTCGCTGGGCATGATCGGCATGCACGGCACCGCCTACGCCAACAAGGCGATCTGCGAGGCGGATTTGATTTTCAACGTCGGCTCGCGCTTTGATGACCGCATCATCGGCAAACCCAAGGAGTTCGGCAAACACGCGAAAATCATCCACGTCGATATCGATCCCGCGGAGATGAACAAGATGATCCGCCCGCACATTCAAATCGTGGGCGACGCCAAGGCCGTGCTCGGCGAGTTGAACAAGCGCATTGCCAAGCTTGAAACCGCGCCCTGGTTGGCCACGCTCGACGGCTACAAGAAGAAATACCCGCTCAGCTACAAGAAACAAGGGGGCCTGCGCATGCAGCAGGTCATCCAGGAGTTTTACAAACAAACCAAAGGCAAGGCGATTGTGGCCACCGATGTGGGCCAGCATCAGATGTGGGCCGCCCAATTTTTCCTCAACGACCGGCCACACGAATGGCTTTCCTCCGGTGGTGCGGGCACCATGGGCTTCGGATTTCCCGCCGCCATCGGCGCCCAATTCGCCTGCCCGGACAAGACGGTCATTTCCTTCTCGGGTGACGGCGGTTTCCAAATGACCTTGTTTGAACTGGCCACCGTCGCCTTGCACAAGCTGCCGGTCAAAATCGTCGTCCTCAACAACCACTACCTCGGCATGGTGCGCCAGTGGCAGGAATTGTTCTTCGATGACCGCAAGTCCGGCGTCGATCTCATCGGTAACCCGGATTTCTGCAAGCTGGCAGGTGCCTATGGGATTCCCAGCGTGCACATCAAGCGCCCCGCGGACGTCACCCGCATGGTGAAAAAGGCGCTTGCCTACAATGACGGGCCGATCCTGATTCATGCCGAGTGCCTCAAGACCGACAACGTGTTTCCGATGATTCCCGCCGGGGCCGCGCTGGAGGACATGCTCACCGAGCCGCCCAAACACAAAATGGCCAAGCCCACCGGTTCCACGTGAGCCCCGCCCTTATCTAACATCCCCAACCCGCCCATCTTCATGCAAACCGTCACCCCCACCGATACTCCGGCCGATTCCTCACCGAGGCAGGTGCCGCATTCACTTTCGGTTTATGTCAACAACCGCCCCGGCGTGTTGATGCGGATTTGTCAGGCCTTCGCCCGGCGCGCTTTCAACATTGATTCGCTGGTGGTTTCCCAGAGCCGCGACGCCCGTTACTCGCGCATCACCATCGGCCTGACCGGTGACCCCGAGGGCTTGGATCAGATCATCAAACAGGTCGCCAAACTCATCGATGTCATTCATTGCTCCGAGCACACGTTGGACAATTCGGTGACCAAGGAAATGGTGCTCATCAAAATCCGCTGCTCACCTAACGAACGCTCGCAAGCCCTGCAGATCACCGAGCACTTCGCCGGCAAAACCGTCGATCTCACCCCGGTTTCGATGATTGTCATGATCACCGGCGACAGCCCCAAGCTGGACTCCGCCATCGCCATGTTCTCGCAATTTGAGATCATCGAAACCGTGCGCACCGGCAAGGTGGTGATGGCCCGCGGCGAGGAACCGACGTGACCTTACTCAATGCGCCGCGAGCCAGTTCGGGCCGATGCCGTGTTCCACTTCGATAGGCACGTGATGTGGCAGCGGCAGGGCGCTCTTCATGGCATGCAGGATTTGCGGGACAAGTTCCTCCTGCTCGTGCAGCGCCAGATCAAACACCAGTTCGTCATGCACCTGCAACAGCATCCGGGTTTGGTACGAGTTTTCTCGTAGCAAAGCGTCGATGCGGATCATCGCGAGTTTGATCATGTCGGCAGCGGTGCCTTGGATCGGGGTGTTGATGGCGGCGCGCTCGGCGTTGCTGCGGAGGTTTTGGTTGGAAGACATCAGATCCGGGAACGACCGCCGCCGGCCCGTTAGAGTAGTCACATAACCTGCCTCGCGGGCCCGGGCGATGGTGCGGTCCATGAATTGGCGGATGGCGGGATACTCGCGGAAATACGCCTCGATGATGGCGGCGGCCTCGGTGCGCGGAATGGCCAGGCGCTGGGACAGGCCGAAGGCGGAGATGCCGTAGATGATACCGAAATTGACCATCTTGGCGGAGCGGCGCATGGCGGTGGTGACGTCCGCCGGGGGCACGCGGAAGACCTTGGCCGCAGTGGCGGTGTGAATGTCCTCACCATTCTCGAAAGCGGCGATCATGCCGGCGTCCTGCGCCAGCGCAGCCATCACCCGCAATTCAATCTGCGAGTAATCACAGGAAAGAAGCTGATATTGCAAATTTGGAATCAGCGCATCACGAGGTACGAAGGCCTTGCGGATTTTGCGACCGGCCTCAGAGCGCACCGGAATATTCTGGAGGTTGGGATCGGAGGAGGCGAGACGACCGGTGGCCGCCACCAGTTGGTGGAAGTGAGTGTGGATGCGGCCGGTTTCCGCAACGATGTGGGTGGGCAGTGCGTCAAGATAGGTGGACTTGAGTTTGGTGGCTTCGCGCCAGGCAAGGATATCGCTGATGATCGGGTGCTTGCCTTCAAAGGTGGCCAGCGTCTGCTCGTCGGTCTTGTATTGGCCGGTCTTGGTCTTCTTGGCTTTCCCGTCGAGGTTGAGGTGATCGAAGAGAATCTGCCCGAGTTGTTTGGGCGAAGCGATGTTGAAGGGCGTGCCGGCATGTTGTTGGATCGAAGCGGCAAGCCCGTCAATCTGGATTTGCAACTCATCGCCGATGAATTTGAGTGAGCCGGTATCGATGGCGATGCCTTCCATCTCCATGCGCACCAGCACCGGCAGCAGCGGGCCTTCGATGTCTTGCATCACCAGGTCCTGGCCGGATGCGGTAAGCAGCGGGCGGAGCTTTTGCGCGAGCTGCCAGGTGACGTCGGCGTCCTCCGCGGCGTATTCCGCGAGTTTCTCTAACGGGATGGCGGCGACATCGATGTCGGTGGATGCTTGTTGGGCCGCGGCAAACTCAAACAGATCGTCCACCGCGGAGGGCGGCTGGGACGGCCCCTTGGCCGCAGCCGCCACCTCGGCAAACTTGACCGGCGTATAACCTAGCAAAACTTCCGAGAGATAGTCCATCGAGTGGCGGCGCTCGGGAAACACCAGGGCATCGGCCAGCATGGTGTCAAAGAACGGCCCGGCGACGTCGATGCCGTGATGATGCAGGATGGACAGGTCGTATTTGAGGTTATGGCCGGTTTTTTCCGCAGGCCCGGCAAACAGGGCCTGGAGATCCGGCATTTGGGATTTGAAATCCGCGATGGGAAGGTACCACGCTTCATGGGCCTGCCAGGCGAAGGCAATCCCCAGCAGCCTGGCAGCAAAACGGTCGAGCCCGGTGGTTTCAATGTCAAAGCAGTAGCTGGCCTGGGCCCGTAGTTTTGTTAGAAGTTGCTGTTGGAGTTGCGGGGTGTCGGCGAGGTGATAGGTGTGGGCGGTGTCGCGGACGCTGCGGAAGGATTCGAGCAACGTCGGTTGTGTGGCGGCAGATGGCTGCGCTATGGCGGAGGAAGCTTCCGGCGAGACGCCGGAAGCAGCCGGCAGGATGCCGGTACCCCCCGGCATGTTGGCGTTCCCCGCAAGACCGGCACCCCACGCCCCGCCGCCGCTCTCCCCAAACAGCCGTTTGGTCAGGGTGCGGAATTCAAATTCGTTGAAAAGGGTTTTGAGGGCGTCGTCATCGCGCGCGGAAAGCACCAGATCCTCCCAGGTGACATGGATGGGAACGTCGGTGATGATGGTGGCGAGTTCTTTCGAGAGCAGGGCCTGATCGGCATAGGCTTCGATGTTTTCGCGTTGTTTGCCCTTGAGGCTGGCGGCATGGGCGATGAGGTTTTCCATCGAGCCGAATTCCGCGATGAGTTTTTTGGCGGTCTTTTCGCCGATGCCGGGGATGCCTGGGATGTTGTCCGAGGCGTCGCCCCACAGGCCGAGAATATCGATGACTTGCCCGGGTCGCTCGATATCCCAATTTTTGAGCATGGTGGGCAGGTCGATGATTTCGTGGTCGGAGCCTTTGCGACCAGGTTTCCACATCGAGGTTTGGGTGGAAATAAGTTGGGCAAAGTCCTTGTCCGGGGTGACCATGAACGACTCAAACCCCGCGGCTTCCGCACGCTTGACGAGGGTGCCAATGATGTCATCGGCCTCAAAGCCATCAACTTCCAGCACCGGGATGTGAAAGGCCCGGCAGAGCGCCTTGACATGCGGAATGGCGGCGGCCAGTTCCTCGGGCATTTCAGCACGCTGGGCTTTGTAGGCGGGGAACTTGAGATGGCGCGGCGTGGGTGCGGCGGTATCAAAGGCCACCCCGATATGGGTGGGTTGTTCCTTTTCGAGGATGGCCAGCAGGGTGTTGATGAAACCGTAAAGCGCCGAGGTGTTGACGCCCTTGGAATTGCGGATCGGGGCTTGGATGAACGCAAAGTGAGCCCGGTAAATCAGGGCCATGCCATCAAGGAGGAAAAGGCGCATGGAGGTGGAACAGCAGGAGGGTGCCAGAATTCGTCACGTGCGAATCACACAACGATGCCAATGGCTAGTCCGGCGGAGGTTTAGGGGCAATGACAAAATCATTGAGGCGTTCCTGACAAACACCAGACAACAACTGGCGGACACGGCAACCGGGGATCAAACTTGAGATCCTGCATGGAAAACTTGGCCTCCATTCAGCTTGGACTGGACAGGAAACCCGTGCCGACCCATCCTCCGCGCATGGCGATTTTCGTTTATCCTTCGGTCAATTCGCAGCAGGCAGTGCCGGTGGAAAAATTTGGCTTGGCGCTGACGGACACTGTGGTCTGGATCGATTTGTTAAAAGGCACGCCCGAGGAAGTGGCGGCGGTGGAGAAGGCCCTTGGCATTGCACTGCCCACGCGGGAGGAAATGCGCGAGATCGAGAGCACGAGCCGCTTGTATTGCGAGGACGGGGCGCGCTTCATGACCACCTCACTGCTCTACAGCACGGAGTCGGACGCACCGGAATCCACGGAAGTGAGTTTCGTGTTGGTGCGGCGGTTTTTGCTCACGATCCGGGATGTGGAGCCGCAAAGTTTCCGGCAGACCGCGGCGTTGTTTGCGAGGCGGACCAGTGTGTCGCGCGACCAGGTGTTCATTGCGCTGATCGAAACAATCATTGACCGGCAGGCGGACTTCCTGGAGCGCCTCTCCAAGGAGACGGAAGAACTCTCGCAGCGGATCTTCCGCCGACTGCCGCAGGCCAAGGAATCGGAAAGCCACTTGCGGGAAGCCATTTTCCAACTCGGACGCAGCGGCAACCTCATCGCACGCGAGCGGGACTGCATTGTCTCGTTGGCGCGGCTGGTCCAATATGCGGGTCACGAGGACTTTGATGATGGCGGCGAAGGCCCGGTGTCCCCGATTTATCCGCGGCTCAAGCCGGTGTCCCGGGACTTGCAATCGCTCTCGGAATTCGCCGGATTCCTCTCCAGCAAGGTGAATTTCATGTTGGATGCGACGCTCGGGTTGATCAACATCGAGCAGAATGCGATCGTGAAAATCTTCTCGGTGGCGGCGGTGATTTTCCTGCCGCCCACCTTGGTGGCGAGCATTTACGGAATGAACTTCGTGAATCTGCCGGAAAAAGACTGGCATTATGGCTATCCGTTTTCCATCTGCCTGATGGTCATCTCGGTGATCGTCCCGTTCTGGTTCTGCCGGCGCAAGGGTTGGCTCTAACTCATGTTAGAGTCTGGTGAAAGAGGTCCTTGGCCGTGAGCGAAAGGACAAAGGCGCCGAGCAGATCGATGGTGTGGGCGATGTCATCGAGGTGGGCTGTCTCAACCACCGAGTGCATGCAGCGCAATGGCAGCGAAACCAGCGCGCTGGGAATGCCTTCGCGACTGGTGAAAATCTTGTCCGTATCGGTGCCGGTGAAGCGGCTGCTGGCCTCATGTTGGAGCGGGATTCTTTTGGCGGCGGCCACCTCCAGCAGGCGCTTGATGACTTGCGGGTGATTGGCGGTGCCATGGGTGACGGTGGGACCACCCCCGAGTTTGACGCTGCCGGTCTTGGCCGGCTCGAGGCCGGGAGTGTCCGTGGCGTGGGTGACATCGAGGCAAAGGCACAGGTCCGGCTTGATGCGGTATGCCGCCATCACCGCGCCATGACCGCCGATTTCCTCTTGAATGGCATTGAGGCAGACCAAGCTGAATACCGGTTTTTGCTTCGAGCGGGCGAGACGCTTGAGCACCTGGGCGATGATGTAACTGCCGATCCGGTTGTCGAGGGCGCGGCCGACGAGGCGTTTGTGGGCGAGTTCGAGCGGACCGTCCTGATAGACCGAGGGATGGCCGACGCGCAGGCCGAGAGCGGCAACCTCGGCGGGGTTGGAGGCCCCGACATCGACCCACAGGTCATGCACGGCCGGGGCTTTCTCGGCGCCGGGGTCGTCGCGGCGCAAGTGGATTGCGGTGTTGCCTATGATGCCGGGGACCGGGCCCTTGTCGCCGAGCAGGGTGAGGCGGCGGCCCCTGGCGGTGGCCGCATCCGAACCGCCCACCCGGTCGATGCGCAAAAACCCCTTGTCATCGATGTGCTTGATCATGTAGCCGATCTCATCGGCATGGGCCGCGAGCATGATAGATCGCGTGGATTTGCCGGGCAGGGTGGCCCAGGCCGAACCATACGCATCACAGGCAACCTCCGCGGCATGGGGACGGAGCCAATCCGCCCACACCCGCTGGCCGGGCATTTCAAAACCCGTGGGACTGGGAGTCTCCAGCAGCCGGAACAAAAACTCGCGGTCGTCATTTTGCATGCCCGTCATTGAAGCGGATTTCCACCCACTGGCAAGCGCGGATCCTCAGGGTTAAACCGGGGATTGCGAATCGCCGGCGGCCGGGGCCGCGAGCACGCGGCGGGCCATCGCCTGGCGCGCCGCCCACAGCCGCACGCTCAGCCACAACATCACCAACACCCCGACTAACAACCAGAAATAGAACGCCCGTGGCACCGCGCGTGCCGCCACCACCGGCAGCTCCGCGATCGAGAGCAACGAGCCCGCGGCATAAAACGGCAGGCTCACCGGCGACATCCCTATCAACCACAACGCCGTGGCCAGCAGGCGTTCGCTCACAGCACTGCACACCGCCCCTACCATGAGGGGAACCACCCCGACGAAGATGGCAGTCAGGCCGACCACGCGGCCGCCCTTCCATTCTAACAAAGTTTGAAAGCCAAGGCCGCCGGCCAGCATGACCGCCGCGAAAAACCCCAAGGTGCGGAGGGGCACAACATGGCCCGGAAACCAGCGCGACTCAACCAATGCGCGGGTGAACAAAAACCAGCCCGCCGCACCCACCAAGGCCATCACCAGCACCCACCCATACGCGGTGGCCGCATCCGCCAGGCGCGGCAACGCGACCGCCCCCTGTTTGCGGGCCCGCCGCCAGCCGCGCAGTTGATGATCCGCCGTGGGCGTGATGATGCCTCCCAATACGAAAATCAGCACCAGCGTGACCAACCCGTACATCCCGGACATCGTCACCGCCTCCATGGGACTGGGCGCCCAATCGGGCAGCACCTGCACCATCCGGTAGAAGCCACGCGACGGAAACAACGTGCCCGGCTCAATCAGCGGCAGCGCATTACCTAACAACAGAACCTGGATCCATACAAAGAACCCCGCGGCCCACGGTTTTCCTAACAAATGAGACTCCGTCCGCCGCCATTTCCGGCACAGCATGATCACGAATGTGAGGATCAGCCCGCCTTGCGAAAACACGCTGAACACCGCCTCGGAAAAATCCAGATTGAAAAACTTCACGCTTGGCAACAGCCGCTGGCCGGCCTTGACGACCGCACCCGCAGCCTCCGGCAGCAAGCCGGAGAGGCTTTCCTCAAACACCGGCATGATGGTCAGATACTTGAAAAACACCAACCCGAACTTCGCCATCTGCGGAATGATGGTGTAGAGACAAAACACCAGCCCGATCGAGGCGAGAAAGGCCCAGCGGCGGTTGCGGGCCACCGTGCCGGTGAGCAAACCGGTGAAGTGATAGAGCAGCGTGGAGCTCCAGACGACGGCATACAACGGCAGCCACACGCCCATGGCCACCTGGCCGCGCCACAGCGCCCACCCCGTGAACGGCAGCGTGGCCAGCAACATCGCATACTCGCGCACCGGCAGACCGAAGAGATAGCCGAAAACTTTCGCCAGGGGCGACATCGGAATGAGGCGTTGATAGTCGATGACCCCCTCGTCACGTTCGGCGGTCATGCTGCCTGCCACCTGCGCGGTGCCTAACACAAACAGGATGACCGCCTGCATGATGAGCAGCGGAATGATGGCGCTGCGCGCGGCATCAGACGGACTCATCCGGCCGCTGATGCCGATGGAACTGGCCATGGCCACGATGAACCCGGCGATGAGCACCGTGAGCAGCATGGCCACCCCCACCCCGCGCATCCGCAACCGCGACTGGCAATACCGCAGGAATATCGGATTGCTCCAGATTTTCCATGCGGCATGGCGGGCAAGGACGATGTTGGGATGTGTTAGATTCATGGGCGGCGGTTGGCTTCTGCGACTTCAACCAGAATATCTTCAAACGACGAGCGCTTTTCCTCGAACGCCCGCAGGCGCAGCCCCAAATGGATGAGACCCGCCACCAACTCCGCTTGCGCCTCGTCGCTGCCGGTGAAGCCGAAGACCACTTGCGACCCGCCGACGCGCAGGTCGTGCACGGCCGCTTGCGCGCGCAGCCAGGCGGCGGCTTCCGCGGGCTGTCCGAGCAGCGTGGCGGTGAGTGTGCGTTCGGTGCGGCCGAGTTGGCCGCGGACTTGATCGACGGTGCCCGCAGCGAGCAGTTGGCCGCGGTTCATGACGCAGAGGGACGAGCACATTTCGGCGAGTTCGCTCAAAATGTGCGAGCTGACAAACACCGTCGCGCCCGCCGTTGCCAGCTTGCGCAACGCGTTGCGCAAATCGCGGCGCGCCAGCGGGTCGAGCCCGCTCGCCGGTTCATCGAGAATGAGTACCCGTGGCCGGTGCAACAAGGTCTTGGCTAGCACCACCCGCTGCATCTGGCCGCGGGAAAGTTCCTTGCACCAGCTATGCCATTGCGCGCTGAGCGCCACTTCCTCCAAACACTCGGCCACCCGCTCGCGCCGCTGCCTGCGGCTGCCAAGCCCGTAGGCCGCCGCGTGAAAATCCAGAAACTCCCAGACTTTGAGATCGGTGGGCAACGGCGCCAAATCCGGCATGTAGCCAAGGATGCGGCGGGCGCTTTCGATGTCCTCGATCACATCCACGCCATCGAGGATCACTTCACCGTAGGTCGGCTCTAACAACGTGGTCAAAACCCGGAAGGTGCTGGTTTTACCCGCGCCGTTGGGACCGACCAACCCGAACACCTCGCCCGCCGGCACGCTCAGCGTGAGATCGTCCACGGCACAGAAATCGCCGTAGTCCACCCGTAGCGAGCGGATGTCGATGGCCGGCGTGAGACCGTCCGGAGGGTTGGAATAATCGCTATCCACGGTCTCAGAAATCGTTGTTGAACATATCCCAATCGGCGGGAAGGGTCAGGCCGATGGCGTCCATATCCTTCGCGGCCTCCTCGCGGCGGCGTTGTTGTTCGGCCTGATAGACGGCGCGCTGCTCCGGCCGCAACACGCCCAACATCGCCTGCTGCCGGCTTCCAGCCGGTGTGGCACCTATCGCTCCACCCACCCCCTCCAGCTTCATCGCCGGATCGTAGTCACGTGAGGTGCGCGCCATCACCCCGAACATCTCGTCGCGCTGCGCGTCATCGAGCTTCACCAGCGCATCGAGCCGGGCCACCCGCATGTCGGCATCTTGTTGGACCCGCTCCGCCTGCTGTGCCATGCGTTCGGCCTTGAAGGTTGTCAGCTTGTCACCGCTCAGGATGCCGGCCATGAATCCATCCAGCCCCTCGTCGGGACGGACATCACGGGATGCCTGCAT
This sequence comes from Akkermansiaceae bacterium, assembly GCA_903826205.1. Classification (GTDB taxonomy): domain Bacteria; phylum Verrucomicrobiota; class Verrucomicrobiia; order Verrucomicrobiales; family Akkermansiaceae; genus Luteolibacter. Next base: position 27,190 of record CAIKDP010000033.1, on the reverse strand, counting down.
GAGGTCTTGGAGCCGCGTGCCGTCCCTGCCGACCAAGTCGCTGAAGCGCTTCGCCTCCGCCTCCGTTTTTTGTTCAAACCATTGCTTGAGGGCGTCCTGCTGTTGGGGCGTCAGGTTGTATTTGCGGGCCAGTTCACCCGTCATGCTGTCGATCATCTGCCGCTGTTGCTTCACCCGCATGCGATCCAACAAGGGCGCCAGATCCCGCAGCAACGGTTGGCTCGCGCGGAATAAATCGTCCGGACTCACCGACCGACCCTCCCGAATGTCCTCGGCAATGGTGCGCGCGCCATCGACCAACGTCCGTCCCGGGCGACGCCGCCCCTGTGGCTCCGCGGCCTCCAGCGCGGCCACACGGTTATGCGCCCGTTGCAACTCGACCTCCAACCGGTTGGCGCGCGCCTCGGGCGAACCCGCCTCACCGGGCTGGCTTTGCACATACAAGGTGGCGCCCACCCCGCCGACAAGCAGACCCACGGCCAGCGGGACCAAGGAACGGAGCGATTGGACGAATGTCATGGGAGGTGAACTCATGGCATCATGGAACACCTTGTCTGACAACCTTAATGACGCCTTTAACAGAACGTTAGGCTGACTGGACTACCATTATTTATAATGCCAGTCATTATGTTATTGACAGCGTAGGCTGAATCCGATTCCCTCGTGCATGAACATGTCGGACACGGCAGGCGCGGTGCGGCGGCCTGGGTTACGCCCGCCACAAAAAAAGGCATGAACGCTGCGAAAGTGTATCGATGCTGGTTGTTGAGGATGGGAAGCCCCGCGGGGATAAGGCAAGCAAGGGCGGGTTTTCCACGGAGAGCGCAGTCGCGGGAAAAAGCGGATGGGGAAATTGAGCCGGCTTGTCAAAGCCACATCAGACATCCATAGACGATGAGGGTCGGCGGCAGGGCTCCCAGCGCCAACCCGAGCGGCGAGATGCCAAAATGAAAAAAACGCGCCAGCAGGCTGTAACCTGCGGGATTGGGCGCGTTGGCAATCACGGTCAAGCCGCCGCCAGCCACCGCGCCGGCGACCACCGCATATTTGGCGGTGGCGGAAATGCCAGCCACTTGCGCCGCGAGATAGGTGATGGCCGCGTTGTCGTTGAAAGCGGTTAGGAGGGTGGCCCCTAACATCAACGTCTGGTCGTGAAGGCTCAGCAGCACGGGTTCTATCCACCACCCCTGACAGCCGCCGTGAACCACCAGACCCGCCAGGAAAAACCCGACCAGCAGCGGACCGCGCATGACCACGTTATTCTGGTGATGCTGTGTGGCCATCACAAACGCGAGGAAAAACAAGAACCCGCCAATGAACAACACCGGATAGTGCGCGGAATAAACCGTCCATGCCAGAAACGCCAGATGCACACCAAGGATCCAACCCGGAATCGGCGTTTCCCGCTCATCCCATGATGGCGGCGCGACGGGGGCCTCGCCACCCGCCCGGGCCGCCGCGGCCAACCGGCCCAGCTCGCCGCGAAATATCAGATAATAACAACCATTGGCCAGACCGATTCCCAGCACCGCCTTCCACCCGAAATGCAGCAGCATGAACGGCGTGTCCCACCCCCACTTCGCGGCCACCATCAGCACCGGCGGCGCGGCAAAGCTGGTCAGCGTGCCCCCGACCGAGATGTTGACAAACAGCAATCCCAGAGTGGCGTAGGCGAGCTTCGCCGACGGCCGGTGCGGGAAAAACCTCTTGGCTAACAACAAGGCACCGAGGGTCATGGCAGCCGGCTCGGTGATGAACGACCCAAGCACCGGCGCCACCGTGAGCACGCTCAACCACCAGGCGGCGGGACTGCCCCTGCCGAGCGCGGCCGCCAGGGCCATCACCCGCTCGGCACAGCGCAACACCGGGCGACTCGCCGCAATCGCCATGATGACCACCACGAACAAGGGTTCGGCAAACCGGCAGTCCGAACCGATATAGAGCTTGAAATCCACCCAACTGTAATAGTGCGAGGCGGCCGCAGCCAACACGATGATCCACAACCCGAACACCACCTCCACCTCACCTAACAAGTGAAACAGTGTGCCGCGGAACGATACCTCCGCCACGCCATCCGGCCACTCCTCATCAGGCATCGCGCGGCTTTGCAACTCTTCCTGATGGAGATGCTCATACCTGTGCGCCAAACGGGTGAACCATCCGCAGGCGAAGGTGTGCACAATCGCAAGCAGGAAAATGCCCGTAGCCGCCAGATTGAACGGCTCCGCGGCCACCCGCGCCCGAAGCTTGTCTAACAATCCGTCGCCCGCCACGCCGTAGGCATCCAGCGGCCTGGGAAAGGCCGCATGAGGCACCGCCACGGCACCGACCTCCGCCGGGGCGGCCGCGGGCGTCACGCCGCCCGGCGCGACGTTGGAAGACGCGAGCGTCAGGAAAATGGTGATGCTGATGGCCAGGAAGCGGGGCATGGGGGGCTGATTCATTGATATGGCGCAGCCCCTGCGTTGACAAGCCTTGGTTTCCGGCCGCGGCGGGAGAAATGCCTTGTCTAACGGATTATTTGTCGCAACCTGCGGACCCAGTGGCAGCCACCCAATCCATCCTCGCAATGATTGCGGCCGACGCCCCGCACGGCGACCTGTTGCTGATTTTCGGGATGCAGCCGATGTGGGTTGCCGTCGGGTTGCTGTTTCTCACCTATGGTGCCATCATGACGGAACGCCTGAACCGGGCGATTGTCGCGCTGAGCGGCGCGGTGCTGATGATAGCCAGCGGCATTCTCAACCAGCACGAGGCGATCGCCGGCATTGACTTCAACACCCTCGGCCTGCTCTGCGGGATGATGATCATCGTGTCCATCTCGCGCAAAAGCGGCATCTTTGAATACCTCGCCATCCGGGCAGCCAAGCTGGCCAAGGGCCATCCTGCCGGGATTCTGGCCTTGCTGGGAGTGGTCACCGCGGTGGTGTCCGCGTTGTTGGACAACGTCACCACCGTGCTGTTGGTGGTGCCGGTGACGCTGGTGATTTGCTCTCACCTGAAGGTGCCCCCCTATCCATTTTTGCTGTCCCAGGTGATAGCCTCCAACATTGGCGGCACCGCCACCCTCATCGGCGACCCGCCTAACATCATCATCGGAGCCGGCGCCGGGCTCTCGTTCAATGCTTTTGTGAGCAACCTGGCCCCGGTCATTCTCATTATTCTGGTGGTGCACACGCTGGCCATCCATCTGTTCTGGGGCAAACACCTGCGCAGCACGCCCGCAGCGCAGGCCTGGATCATGGCGCTGGATGAACGCGCCGCCATCAGCGACAAAACCTTGCTGATCAAATCCCTCGTTGTCATCGGCGGGGTGCTGGTGGCCTTCATCCTGGCACGGCACATCGGTCTTGAGTCGGGAACCATCGGCATCGCGGGAGCCACCCTGATGTTGCTGTTAGACAACCTTGGAAAATCCGCCGATGAGCAAACCAAGGGGGTGACCCATGTCTTCAACGAAGTGGAGTGGATCACGCTGTTTTTCTTCATCGGGTTGTTTGTGGTGGTGGCGGGCGTCGAGCACACCGGTTTTTTGAAAATGCTCGCCGACCACCTTGTGGCCATCACCGGCGGCGATCTCAAAGCCACCGGGTTGGGCGTGCTGTGGGCTTCGGCCTTGTTGTCCGCCATCGTGGACAACATCCCGTTCGTGGCCACCATGATTCCGCTGATCAAATCCATGGCACCCACCTTTGGCGGGCCGGAGGGTCTGCTGCCATTGTGGTGGGCCCTGTCGCTGGGTGCCTGCCTTGGCGGCAACGGCACGCTGGTGGGGGCCAGCGCCAATCTAACCGTCGCCGGCATTGCCGAACGCAACGGCATTCCGTTCCGTTTCCTCACTTACACCAAGCACGCCTTCCCGATGATGGTGGTTCACATCGCCGTGGCCCATGTCTATTGGGTTCTGCGCTATCTTTAGGTCCGGGCCAGCGCCGTGCAAATACCGGAGCACGGCTGTTTTACCCTGGGCCTTCCAGGTGGGCCGCGGCCCACCTCACCTGCATCAGGCCTCTGCGGCTTCCTCAGCAGCTTCCACCGCGACGGTTTCTTCCACCACGGCTGCGTCCTCCGCAGTTTCCACGGCCACATCAGCCACCGCCGGCTTGGCCACTTTCTTGGCGGCTTTCTTGGCAGGGGCTTTTTTCGCCACCTTCTTGGCGGCGGTTTTTTTCGTGGCGACCGGCTTATCCGCGGAGGATTTCCTCGAAACCGCCTTGTGTTTCACGGTTCCGCCAAGCTTCGCCTGCTCCTGCTTGCGCTTCAAATAATCCGCGCGACGACGGCGTTTGATGATTTTATTCGTTTGTTGGCCCATGGTTGGTGGCCACTGGGGTAGGCCCAAATCCGACCCGAATCAAGCGCAAATCGCAAAAGAGTTTCGAGTCAGCGGTTTTCGCATTCGACAAAGCCCCTCGCACCGCCCCAAATTCCCGTCCCATGGCAGGCCTCATCATCGCACCCCGCGCACGTATTTTCCACGGTCACGAGTGGATTTACTCGACCGAAATCAAGAAAACCTTCGGTGACCCGCAACCCGGCGACGTCATCACGCTCAAGGATTTCCGCGATCGTCCGCTCGGTTCCGCCATTTACAACCCGCAGTCGCAGATCGTCGCCCGCCGTTTCTCCCGCCGCCGTCAGGACCTCGATCTGGACTTTTTCATCCGCCGCATCCGCCAGGCCATCGAGCACCGCCAGCGCCGCGGTCTCGATATCACCCTCTGCCGCCTCGTCTGGAGCGAATCCGACGGACTGCCCGGCCTCATCGTCGATCGCTACGGCCCGCACCTCAGCGTCCAAACGCTGACCCTGGCGATGGACCTGCGCCGTGATCTCATCCGCGACGCGATCGTCGCGCTCCTGGCCCCCAGTTCCATTGTGCTGCGCAACGATTCCCCGTTCCGCAAGGCCGAAGGCATGGAACCCGGCATCGAAATGCTCTATGGTGAGAGCCCCGGGCCGTTCATCGTCCGCTCCAATGACCTCGAGTTTGAGATCGACCTGTGTGACGGCCAGAAAACCGGCCTCTACCTCGACCAACTCCAATCCCACGCGGAAATCGCCCGCCTTGCCAAGGGCCGCCATGTGCTTGATTGCTTCACCAACCAGGGCGGCTTCGCCCTGGCCTGCGCCAAGGCCGGCGCCGCCAAAGTCACCGCGGTGGATGTCTCCGCCAGCGCCTGTGAAGCCGCCCGCCGCAATGCCGCCCTCAACGGTTTGGAAATCGAGGTCCTTGAGCACAATGTCTTTGATTTTCTCAAACACGCCAAGCCGGACTACGACCTCATCATCCTCGATCCCCCCAGTTTCACGCGCAACAAGAAAACCCTCATGGACGCCATGCGCGGCTACAAGGAAATCCACCTGCGCGCGCTCAAGTTGTTAGACAAGGGCGGCATTCTCTCCACCTTCTGTTGTTCCCACCATGCCTCCCGCGAGATGTTTCTCGAAAATTTGGTCGACGCCTCCGTGGATGCCAAGAAATCCCTGCGCCTCATCGCCGAGCACGCCCAGCGTGCCGACCACCCGGTTCTCATATCGATCCCTGAAACCAGCTATTTGAAAGGCTTCACTGTCGAGGTTATCGCCGCAAGATAGATGATATAGGCGGGGGCTTTTCCCTGCAGGGCATGGCACGCCGGCCTGTCCTACATGGTGAAATTCCCGTCAAAAAACTCCTTCCAACTGAAAAGTTCGGTTCTTACGCTGTTCAAGTCGGCGCCACCGGTTAGTTCCTTGGTGGCAAAGAAATCCTTCCAACTCCGCAGCTCGGATGTGATGCGATTGTGTTGGCAACCCGGCGTCACAAAGCGGAAGTAATTGGTCGCAGGGACTTCGGCCGGACGCGTCGCGCTGAAATCTGTCTGATAGGAACGCAGCGAACGGCTCCACTCGGTGAGTTGGGTTGCGCCGTCGCTTTCGATGCGGGCGCGGACTGACCAGAAATGAGGGGTGCCTGGCTTGAGCGGATACTCCACCACGTGCTTGGGCTTGGGCAACGCAGATTTTTCGTAGACGAGGCTGGCGGGTTGGCCGTGACGCATTTCCCAGATCCGCAGGTCATAGGTGACAAGGCCGGGTGAGGTGCCGCTAGCGCCAGACCCCGGCGCTGGAACATAGGCTTTCCATTTGAGAACAGGCGGGTTGCCTGCCACTTTCGGGAATTCGAGTTCCACGTCGCTACCGCTCACCTTGGCACCCATTCGTTGGGGGGGGGAGGCCGGATGCAGGCCGTAAATGGCGGGGTCGGGGGCACAACCCGGCAGCAGCAGCAGCCAGCAGGCGGTCCAGGCTCCGGCCGGATTTCCCAAACCGCCTCCGGAGTGGCGGACGACGCGGGGCTGTCTAACAATCGAATCGGTTTTCATAGGTCTTGGATGTGGATGGTTAAGGACGAACGATGCGCAGCGCTGCGTTGGTTAGTTCCTCCAACGCATGTCTGACAAGTATCTCACTGGATCCGGCGCTGTCAATCATCCGATCGGCGAAGTCCCAAGCAACCGTATGAAATTTGCTTGCTGCTGCCACAGTCCCTCTTTTAGGTTTTTCAAAGATGAATGACCTGACCGTAGACCCGGCCTGCGCCACCGCTGATGCCAATGGTGCCAGACCTTGTCCGGTCTGTGGAGGCACGGAGTCGGCCCCCCTCGACAAATGGTCCAAGGTCCCCTGGCAGAACGTGCGCTGCAGCGGCTGCGGGATGGTTTTTCTGCGCAACCCGCCACCACCCGAACTGCTCAAGTCGGAGTTGGACTGGGATGTCTTGAAAAACCACGAGCGGGCCCGCCGGAGGGCCGCCCGGGGTGCGGGGTACTATCTGGTGAGTGACGGGATCAAGCGGGTGCGGGCGTTTGCGCGCGGGTTTGTGACCAAGAAGGAATACCGCTATATCCAACGCTACGCCGAGGGGCCGCGCATCCTTGATGTCGGTTGCGGCGGCGGCCATATCCTCGCCGGCATGCCCGGGCCGATCGTGCCCTTCGGCATCGAGCCTTCGCCCGGCATGCAGCAACAAGCCGACGCCTCGTTTCGGGCGCGGGGCGGATTCTGCATTCACAACATCGCCCACCTTGGATTGCGCGAGCTGCCAGAGGAGGTGAAATTCGATTTCATCCTGATGCGTTCGTTTCTGGAACACGACGTGATGGCTGAGGAAACCCTGCTGAGCTGCCACGCGAAACTTGCCCCCCAAGGGAAAGTCCTCATCAAGGTGCCGAACTTCGCCTGTTGGAGTGCCCGGTTGCGCGGCGCTGGTTGGCCCGGCATCCGCTGCCCCGATCACGTGAACTATTTCACTCCGGATTCTCTCGCCGGACTGCTGCAACGCTGCGGGTTTTCACGGACCTGGATCCCGTTGGTCTGGCGGCTGCCGACCAGCGACAACCTGTGGGCGCTGGCCTATCGCTAAGCTCATTTCCACAACCCGCGGCGGCCGGTGCGCAGGCGCAGGCGGAAGGCCAGCAAGGTTTCCTTGCCGCTGACCTTGATGCGGCGCAAGGCCAGCGGGTCGGCCAACGGCAGCGCGTCGATACCGGCGTCCGTGGTGACGGCAGTGCTGAATCCCGTGGCGCGGACAATGTCCCGGTCGGTCTCGTCCCAGATTCCAAACGGATAGGCAAAACTCCGGACCGGCACGCCGAAGCGCGTCTCCAGCCATTGCTTGGAACCGGCGATTTCATGTTGTTTGGCCGCGGCGTCCAGCCGCGCGAGGTTGGCGTGGGTAAGCGTGTGCGCCCCCAACTCGAAAACCCCGGACGCGAGCATCTCCTGCACTTGGGCATCACTCAGCTTCGGCTCGCGGGCCAATTCACCGGTGCTGTGGTGGGCTTTTTTCTTGGCCGACCAATCGCTGCCTTCCTCGCGGTCGGCCACCAGATAGAGGGTGGCCTTGGCCCGGTACTTTTGCAGCAACGGCAACGCATGGGTGAAATTGTCGGCGTAACCGTCGTCAAAGGTCAGCACCACGGTGCGCGGCGGCGGGCGGGATTCCAACAACTCGCTGACCGTGGCGAAATGGAATCCGCGCCTCGCCAGCCATTGCAACTGGCGCTCAAACGCCGCGGGCGCCACCCGCATGCCCCGGTAGCTGCCGCCGGGCACAGGTGGTGTGATCAAATGATACATCAGCACCCGCGGCCGCTCCCACGGCACGGTTTTCCGCCACCAGCCATAGCGCTGGGAAAACCACAGCACCAGCGCCAGTGCGCCGCCGATGAACAGCCACTCACTCATCGCCTCGGGTCCGGGTTGATAATCGTTGCATGCTTTTGTTAGAGAAACCGATTGTTGCGGGGGCCACGGGGACGGCTGATGGATCAGGGCGCGGAAACAACGGGGATGGCCTCGCGCCGGCCAGCCTTGACCAAGGCGGGGGGGGCCGCGGGGGTCAGGATGAAATCCAGTGGCAAGGCGGCGGATTCATCCATGGACACGATGGCTTGCCGCAGCGCGCGTGGATTCGCAGCGCAGGCCACCCTATGCACCCGCGTCGCTTGGTCCAGCCACGCGGGCAGCGCTTGGTCGGGGCCCAACACGGCTTCGTAAACCACGTCCGGATGGGTCCATGCGACAGGCAGGCACCACCCGTCCGGCACCCCCGCCAACCACAGCAGCGCACGGTGCGGTTTGCCGCCACCTGCGGCTTCCGGCCCCAGCCATTCCCGAATCGTTTCCGCGTGGCGGATGTATACTTTCCACCGCTCCTGAAACCAAAAGACATCGACCGGATCCACCTTCATCGCCCGTTCCAGCGCCGCCATGCAATGCGCCGTCGTCGCCGGCGCGGCCACCGGCATGAACACCGCTCGCCATTTGCCCGGCTCCTCCGTGGTCACCGCCAACGCCAGCACCGCACTCTTGGACCGCCGCGCCAAGAGACTCGGTAACGGACTGACCCGCGTCAGACGCCCGAAAAAGGGCACCAGTTCGCCTTGAATACCAACCCGTTGGTCTGATAAGATGCCCACGATGCCGTGATCGCGGAGGAAACCGGCGACGAGGTGGGGGTTGTCGCGTTTGGAGAACATGCGGGTGCCATCGGCCTGGCGGCGTGCGAGGACATGGGCGTCGAGGAGGCGGTTGTTGAGGGGGCGGTAGAATGCGCCGGCGTGGGAAGGCTGTGGGAAGAAGTGGACGATGCGGCTGAGGATTTCCCAATTGCCCATATGGGCGAGGAGGATGACGACGCCATGGTTATCCTTGAGGGATTGTTCGAGGAGTTCGAGGTTATCGATCTGGATGACGGCGGCGAGTTGGTCGGGGGCGAGGCGGGCGGTATGGGCGGCGGACATCAGGTTGCCGCTGGTGCGGCGGAAGGTGGCCTTGGCCATGCGCCGGAGTTCGGGCAGGGGTTTTTCACCGGCGAAGGCGATGCGCAAGTTGCGCAGGATGATTTTGCGGCGCAGGGGCATGAAGTGCCAGACCAGCCCGCCAAGGGCTTCGCCGAATCGAAACACCCAAGGTCCGGGCAGCAGGCTGACGAGGCCCTCGACCAACGAGTGGCCGAGGCACTCCACCCGCCATTGCAGGGGCTTCACAGGGTTTTCAAACTTGGGAGGAGGCACGGAACCGTTTCTTAGTGCGGGGTCAATTCGCTTGTCAATCCCATACCGTACGCTGGAAGGCCGGCGGCGGCTTTGTTGCGGAAGGGCGGGCCGAAGGCGCCGAGCGTCATCAGCAAGCGGATTTTGCCGATTTTCGGGGTTGGCTGGAGCTGAAAAACGATTAGAGTGTGTGCAGATGGAAGCGCCGCGCGTGGAAGGCTTGAAAGTTCGACGCCTGTTTGGCGCGGGCGGGTGCGGAGGTGTTTATCTCGCGGAAGACGACAACGGGGGGTTGTTTGCGCTCAAGGTGTTTGATGGCATGGCGATCCAGCGTGGCCTGCTGGCAAAGATGACCGGGCGCTTGGCGGTGGGCGGTTGGCCGGAGGGCGTGATGCCCGTGGTTTTTTCCGACTTGGAAAGCCGGCCCGCCCTGCGGGTGACGCCTTGGCTGGCGGACGGCGATCCTGACGTGGAGCTGGGCCTGTTGCCAAGGACCTTGCAACATCGCCTGCACGACCATCCGGGCAGGGATTCATGGCCGTTGGTAAGGGCGCTGGCGCGCGCGCTGGCAGCGATGCACCTGCGGCGTGTGGCCCATGGAAATCTCAAGCCGGGCAACGTGTTTTTCGATGAAGCGGGTGGCATTTTGCTGGCGGATTGGACGCTGGGCAACATGCCGGGCGTGGGGCGCTTTGACTTTACGGATGCGCTGCTCTATCAGCCACCCGAACAACTTTTGGAGGCAACCGGCTATGCCGAGGGCAAGGGGTATCAGTGGGATGTCTACGCCTTCGGGGTACTGGCCTACCGCCTATTGACCGGGCATTTTCCCCGCTGCCATGAATCTTTTGCGACGCTGGCACCGGTTCCCGGGGAGACGCGGACCGAGGTGGCAGAGGCGGACTTGGCGCTCATGGCGCACAATCTCTACGCGGAGCCCCATGTGGAGTGGCCCGCTGAGGCGGGCAACACACTGGAAGCCGGGTTCCGGGATTGGATTGTCCATTGCCTCGCGTTGGACCCGTTGCAGCGACCGGCGACGATGCTCGAAGTGGTTGCTGGCCTGGATGGAGTGGAGGAACACGTGGTCCTCGAAGATGAACGCGAACACTTGCTGGATCAGCGGCGACGCGCGGACCGGCGCGCATGGCGAACCTCACTGGCGGCCGTTCTGGCGGTGGTCGCCGCAGTCGTGCTGGCTGGTTTGTGGCAATTATCGGCGTCCCGCTTGCGGCGGGAAATGCTCCAACGGCAGACAGAAACGCGCGAGTTGCAGAGCCGGACTGACACCGCCGTGCAGGCGCGCGAGGTGGCGGAAACCCGCGCCGCCGAGGCGACGCGTCTGCTGGAGTCCGAGCGGGAGGTGATGCTGGCCCGCTTGCAGGCATCACGGTTGATGGGCGACCAGTTGTTTGCCTGGGCCATGGAGAAGGGCCACCGCTTGCTGCCGCCGCTCGATGGACGCGAGCTGCGCTTGCAGCGGCTCGAGCGCTATTTCCAGGATTTTTTGGCAGGCACGGCAGACAGCCAGGCGTTGCACGAGGAGCGGCTGCGGGTGCGCATGGAATTGGCCGAAGTCTCACTGGCCCAAGGCCAGACGGAGGTGGCAATGCAACGACTTGGCGAGGCCTTGCAAGCGTGGGACGGGCAGCCGATGGATGCGGAGTGGCGCATGCGCTTGGCCACCAATCGCTTGGTGCTGGCCTTGTTGCGGCAGACGGCCGCGGCCCCGGAAACGGCCCCGGCGTTTGCAGCGGCGCGCAAGGCCTTGGCCGAGGTGCCACCCACGGCGGCAAATGCCGATCGCGTATGTGAATTGTCGGCCATCCTTGATTTCCATGAAGCCAATTTGCTGGCGGCACAAGGTGACGGCGCCAAGGCGTCGGAGCAATTGATGCGGGCCACCCAAAGCTTGAACCGCTTGGCGGACCAACGTCCGGACGCGGTGGTGTTGCGTTCGGAGCTCGCCGCTTGTTACTTGGCCTCCGCCACAATTCTCGAAGGGCTCGGCACACTCGGCGATGCACGCGAGGTGCGCACGCTGGCCATGGCGGAGTTGAAGCGCTTGCTGAAGCAGTCGCCTGCGGACTTCGCGTTGCGGCTGGAGCTGGCCGGTTGTTATGGCGCGATGGCCGATGCCGCGTTGTTAGCCGCGGACACCATGGCGGCGGAGTCGCTTTCCAAGGAGGCGATGAAATTGTTAGAAAAACTGCTGCGCGAGCAACCCGATAACAGTGAGACCGTGGCACGGATGGCCGCCCAATTGGGCCTGAGCGCCGGCTTGATGCGGGATCGCGGCCAGACCGCCGAGGCCATGAAAGCCTTCGACGAGGCCATCCGGATGTTGGAGGGCGTGCTCGCCTCGGCGCCGAATGATGCGGGCGCAAACTACCGTCTGGCGTTGTTGTGGTGGCAAAAGGCCAGGATGTTAGGGGGCGAGGGCAAGCGCGACGACGAGATTTCGCTGACCCTCCGGGCGCGCGCGCTGTTGAGCAAACTCGAAAACGATCGCCAGCCCGCGGGACCGCCGCTCGAGCAGATCCAGCGCTCGTTGGCCTATCTGCTCGGTGACCTCGGGCATGGCCTGCAGTTGGTGGATAAAAAGCCGGATGCCAAGGCGGCCTTTGGCGATGCGCTGGCGGCGTGGGAGAAGCTGCTCAAAACCCGTCCCGTGAGCGAGGAATATGAAGAAGGTGTCACTTGGTGCCGCCAACGCTTGAAGGAACTCAAATAGCCGCCCCCCGCCTGCCCGCCCCCCGCCGGCCCGCCCCCGCCGGCCCGCCGGTTCCACGGGGCAATCCGCCGCCGGTTCCAGCACGCCTGAAATTTGCAATATATTTGGACGGTCGTCCAAATATATTGCAAAAGGGTGGTATTGACTTGTTGCGAGTGGGGTGTAGCCTCGCGCCATGGTGACGTCTAACAAGTCATTCAAATTGCCTGCGCATTATGAGATTGAAGCTGAGTTGCGGGAGCAATTCAGCAACCGGCCTGGCCATCAACGCTGTGTGGAGGGGCACGACGAGCTGCTGCTGGTGGTGCATGAAGTACCGCAACCGGGCATTCCCGAACGCGAGGCGTTGTTTTTTTGGAAACGCCGGGATGGTCGCTGGACGCAACCGGGCGGGGTGGGCCTGAACGAATTGGGCGAGTTGCTCGACCGCTATGCTGCGGCGATGGATGGCCACGAGGGAAGTCTGGATAAGGTGAACACCGCGGCGGATATCTTCGGGGTGTTGCGCCACTCCGGCCCCTTGGCACGCAGCACCCGCAATCTGGTGCTGGCAATGGAGCAGACGCTGGCCTCCGACCCCGAGAATCGCGAGGTGCGGGCCTATCGCGACCGGGCGCGGGAGTTGGAGCGGGCGGCGGAGTTGCTCAACACGGATGCGCGGGTGACTCTGGAATTTTGGCAGGCGGAGCACTCCGAGGAACAATCCCGCGCGTCGGAACGCTTGGGCAAGATCGCGTTCCGGATGAATTTATTGGCCGGATTTTTTCTGCCGTTGATGGCGTTCAGCGGATTATTCGGCATGAATGTGACAATTCCCGGGTTCATGGAACCGATGTTTTGGGGGATTTTCATCGTGGGCATCGGCACCGGCGCCATGTTGCTGTGGCTGGTGGGACGCCAAACCGGCAAAGCCGCTGAATTCAAGGATCACTAAGCGGAAGCCGCGGGCGGGTGGCGCGGGAAAATTTTCTAGGTTGCGTTGCGGGCGCGGGACGGGAATGCTGGCGCGGATGAATGGCAAATCGCTGGAAGGAAAAGTGGGGGTGGTTTTCGGGGTGGCCAACAAGCGCAGCATCGCTTGGGCGATTGCCCAGGCGTGGGCTGAGCAGGGCGCGAAATTGATTTTCAATTACCAAGGGGAGCGCGTGAAGGAGAATGTGGAGGAGCTCGCGGCCACCTTCGGTGCGGAGGTGGCACTCTATCCGTGCGACGTCACCCACGATGACGAGATAGACGCGTTTTTTGCCAACGTCCGCCGCCACACGGACCGGGTGGACCTGTTGTTGCACTCGGTGGCCTATGCGCCGCGGGAGGCGCTGGAAGGGCGGTTTGTGGCGACCGGGCGCGAGGCCTATCGGATAGCCCACGATATTTCCGCGTACTCGCTCATGGCGCTGGCGCAACGGGTGGAGCCCCTGATGACCCACGGCGGAAGCATCCTGGCGATGAGCTATTATGGTGCCGAAAAGGTCATTCCCAACTACAACATCATGGGTGTGGCCAAGGCCAGTCTGGAAGCCTGCACACGTTACCTTGCCTGGGACATGGGCAAACAGGCGATCCGCGTCAATTGCATCAGCGCCGGGCCCGTGCAGACCCTCGCGGCACGGGGCATCGCCGGTTTTGGCCAGATGATCAAGCACTATGAGGAGCGCGCGCCGCTCGGCCGCTCCTGCACGCTGGAGGAAATCGGCGCCACCGGTGTGTTTCTTGCCAGTGACGGGGCGGCGGCCATCACCGGGCAGGTCATCTACGTCGATGGCGGCTATCAAATCATGGGCATGTAACCCCTCTATCAAAAACCAGTTTCCCTCATCGAACCCACACCTCCAATCCCATGCAATGGTATTACTCGAAAAATGGCACCCAGCTCGGCCCGGTCGAGCAGGGGGAGTTGGTCGCCCGAATGGCCACCGGCGAAGTGACGGCCAGCGACCTGGTCTGGCGTGAGGGCATGGCCGATTGGACTCCGTCCGGGCAGATCAACGAGTTGCGGGTGCTGGTTGCTGCGGCGCCTCCGCCCTTGCAGCTGAGTGATGAGAGCGGTGTTTCGCCTTATGCCCCGCCGCATGCGGGAACCCAGGGTTCGCCCTACGCCGCGCTGATTCCGAATTACTTGTGGCAATCCATCGTGGTGACCATCTTTTGTTGTTGGCCGCTGGGAATCCCGGCGATTGTCTATGCCGCCAAGGTGGACAGCCTGAAGGCGCGCGGCGATATCGCGGGAGCCATGGCGGCCTCGGCCAGCGCCAAAACCTGGTGCTGGGTGACCTTCGGTGTGGGTCTCGCGGTGGTGCTCATCTACCTGCTCGCGGCGGCCGGAGCCGCCAACCTCAGATGATCCATCGCAAGCGGGTCATCGGTGCGGGCTTGGGCGTGCTGGGACTGGTGGTCGCGCTCTACGTGCTGCGCCAGGTGGGTCCCGACGGTTGGTGGCCGGGTTGCACTTTCCGCAAGCTCACCGGCCTCAATTGCCCGGGTTGTGGCATGACGCGCGCCACGGTGGCAGCCTTGCACGGCCAGTTGGGGGCGGCGTGGCGGTTCAATCCACTCGGCATGCTGCTCTTGCCGCTGGTCATCCTTGGCGGCGGGCTCGAGTTGTTAGGTTGGGTCCGTGACCGACCCCCGCCCTGGCGTTTGCGCCTGGGTGCTTACGGTGGCTGGGTCATCGCCGTGGCGGTCATTGCGTTCTGGATCCTGCGCAACCTGCCGTGGTGGCCGTGCCCCTTGCTCGCACCGCCGTGAGGCCACGTGCTCGAAAGTGACCGCGCTATTTCTCCACGCACAATTCCACGGCGAGTTTTTCAAAGACGGCATCATCTATCAAAAATGGATGAGGGTCCAGGGTCAGGCTGCCATAGTAGAACTGCGGCGGGGACGCGCCCGGCAGCGGGGCGAACTTCAGCTCATGGGTTTTCACGCCGGTGACTTCTGACAACTCGTTGACGATTTTTTCCTCCACTTTGAGGATGAGTACAGGTTTGGACAAGGCGGTGGTGGCCGCCGCGTCCGCCGGCGCGAGCCAGCGGGCGACCTCCAGGGACTCCAACGCACCTAACACAAAATTGGCGCGGTCGGGGTTGACCTCGTCGCTGACATCCTTGCCGGCGCTTTCCCCCTTCCAGGTCTCATCGCGGTCGTCATAGGCCAGCCTGAGCGGTGCGTGTGGCGGGATGCTGCGCTCGATGCTGAGCAGATCGGCGCGACTCAGCGACCAGAGACGCGCGTGACGCCATTCATAGGCATGGATGGCGATGGCGGCCAGCAGCGACCTGTCGATGCGCATGACACTGGCGGTGCCGAGACGGTTGACGAAAAGGGCCCCGGATTTGTCCATACCGATACGCAGCGTGAGGGTGCGGCTGTCCTGGCTGATGAAGTCCAACTTAAGAATCGGACGGTGCAGCCCCCACGGACTGAAATCACTGGCGGCATCCGATTCAAAGCCGATGACCCGCTCGCTGGTGACGGCCTTGAGCAGTTCAAACAGGCGGAGTTCGTTGACTTGGCTGCCGCGTCCATCTAACAGAGTGGTCCACAGCTTCGGGCCCTCGCGCGCGAGGAAGATTTCCGGGCCGGTGGCGGGCTGGATGGAGATTGCCTGCAATGAGGCGATATTGAGATTGGTGAGCGTGGCGTCCCGCAGGTCATTGACGGCGAGCGGCAGGTCGGCGAGTGAAACCAGGTTGCGCTCCGGCTTGCGCGGCAGACTGAAGACGGTGTTAGGTCGATCACTGATCGTGGCCGGCACGTCGCGAGCCTCCGGGGTCTCCGGCGGATAGATATCCAACACGGTTTCCGTTTCCGAACCGAACAGCGTCAGGGCGATTTGTTTGGGCGCGATGGTGACACCCTTGGCCGGAAGACTGGTGCCGTTGCGGTCTTTCACGGTCACGGCCTGCAGGTTGTGCAGTCCTTCAATGAGGGACTTGATGGCGGCGGGATCCGTGCGCAGATCCAGCGGTTTGATAATGTGCCAGGCCTCCTTCGGGGTGGCACGGCCGAGCGTGAGTTCACCCTCGGTGCTGCGGATCCGGATCTGTCGCAGGGCGGTGGGATGGAAATAGAACGGGTGATGGTCGCGGAGAAATTGCAGGTTGTTCTTGAACAGCGGGAGGATGTCTCCGGAGCAGGCAAACACATGGCTTTTGCGGTTCTTATCCCAGGGTTGCACAAACACCGTCGGGATGGGCTCGGCGGTGTCCGGATCGGTCCCCTGCCACGGGGCGCGGCGGCCAAGGCGGTATTTGGCCAGAGGACTGCCATTCCCACCCTCCAATCGCAGATGGATCGACTCATCGGTTAGGCCGGCTTCCTGCATCTGGACTTCATCGACGGGCGCGAGGTCTTCGACGCGCATGCCAAGCGTGAAACCGATGATGCCGATGGCCGCCCGCGGGTCCATGCGGTCCTGCCAAGGTTGGAGCATCTGCCAACCATTCGCACCTTTCACAAACTCCGCACTCGTGCCCTTGGCCGAAATCTGGATTTTTTGCACCGCGTCCGGCGTGAAGGAGGTGTAGAGGCGTTCGCCCGGCGGGGTTGGCACCACGCCTAACAGCGCGCTGAAGTTGCCATCCACCAGGCGCCAGGCGAACAACCCGCCGCCCAGCAGGGTGCATAGGATGAGCAGGAGAGTGAAGGCGAGGGAGCGCATGGACGTCAGGCGCGGCGCGTGGACCAGATGATGACCCCCAAGAGCACGAAAAACGCGGGGAGGAAGAACAGGTTGACGCGATTGATGAAGGAAACCTGTGCTTCAAGGATGGGCATCTTGTAAGTGCCGAGGGAGCGCGGGCCAATGCCGGCCAGGGCCTCGCGGCCCACCAGCCAGTTCACCGATGAAGCCAGAAAATCGATGTTGGCCGCGCGTTGGTTTTCGGGTTTTAGAAAATCGGTGTTGGCCACGACGATCATGCGCCCGGTGGTCGCCGCCTGTTTGTCATCCGCGGTGCCGCCCCGCGTCACGCTGGCGGCCAGCAACAACGGCGCGGCGTGATCCTCGACCTTGTCGAAGGATTCATTGCCGTCGCCGAATTTGGTCTCACCCCAAAAGCCGTCCGCCACTTGAAACAACCCCCAGGGGTAGATTTTGCGACTCCCCAAGTCTTCCGAGTTTTCGCGCACCTCCAGGGACGAACTGGCCCCCTCGAACACGCTGGTCTGCCCAGCCAGATCCTTGAGGAAATCAATGTTGTAGGTGAAGGTGCCGCGCGCAAAGGTTATGATGCGGTCTTTTTCCCGGGCAATGAGGCGGTCGTTGTGCGGCGTCACGCCGTTGGAGCGCAGGAAGGCCCGCAGTTTCGGCAGTGAGTTGCCCGGCTCCAACAATACTAACAACGCCGCGCGGGGACGCCCCCAATAGCGATCCAACACCGCCAGTTCCGCATCCGTTAGATCGTATTTAGGCGCGACCAAGGTCACGCCGTCGGCCTCGGCCGGGATGTCCTCAAGGCCTGATAGATTAATGCCCTTGAGCTCGGTGTTTTGAAAGCGCAGGGTGTTTTCCAAGGATTTCCATGGGGACGTCTCACCTTCGGCATCGATTTTGCTCTTATCGGCAAGGAACAGCATTTGGCGTGGCCGGCCTTCGATGGCCTGCACCAGACCGGCGGTCAGGATGTCCTCGCCTTGAAAGCCGCTGGGCCGCCGCTGGCCCTGTGGATCGGTCGTGTGCAGCATCATGTCCTCGGCCAGGACGAGTTTCACATGTGGGTTGAGTTCGTGGGTGCCGCTGGCGTTGGTGGTCACCGCGGCGCGCTCATCGGAGCGGGCGTCAATGATGATCATGTCCCGCAACAGGCTCAGGTCGTAGGCGGCCAGCACTTGTTGGGTGCGGTCCGGGCTGCGCAGGGCATCAATGACTTCCAAGGTGATTTTCCCCTGCGAGAGGCGTGCGTATTCCTCGGCCAACACCCGCACCCGCTCGTAGAAGGGAGTGGACCTGCGGCAGGCCATGACCCATTTCACCGGCTTGGCGCGGCCGCTCAGCGCGGCCGAGGCCAGGTAGCGCGTGCTCGCCGGCGACAGGCTGTAGTTGCCATCCCGGCTCAGATCCACGCGCTTGAAATGGCGTGCGGTGAGATAGTTGAGCGCGATGAGGGTCAGGGCGACCAGCGCGATTTGCACCATGGAGAGCGTCCCGATGCCCCAGCGGTTGACGGGGCGGGCAGGCGATGCCGCGGGGGTTGGGGTGGCTTCAGACATGCAATAAGGAAGGGCTGATCATTTGCGCCAGCGGCGGAAATCCACCACCTGATAGGTCAGGAACAGCAGGAAGGCCGTCACGCTCAGGTAATAGACAAAGGGCCGGCTGTCAAACAGGCCGCTGGCAAAGTAATGCAGGTGCTGCTGCGCGGAGATGTAATGAAACAACGGCGCGCCGACGAAGGATTCACCCCAGATGACCGTGACATAACCGACGAAGTATTGGATCACCAACAGCCCGATGGTGATGATACCGGCAATGATCTGGCTGGAGGTGAGGGCAGAGGCCAGGCAACCCACGGCGGTAAAGGCCGCCCCCATCAACATCAGTGCGGTAAAGGTCCCGCCCAGCGCACTGCCGGTCCATGCCGGCGGCAGACCGGTGACCCACTCGAAGAGTTTGAATTGGAACAGGGATGGCAGCCACAGCAGCGCATAAAAAATCATGGCGGCGAAGTATTTCGACGACACCACCTGCCAGGTTTGCACGGGGGCGGTGAGCAGGGTTTCAAGCGTGCCGGTTCGCTCTTCCTCAGCAAACAGCCGCATGGTGATCAACGGGAAAATGAACAGAAAATAAAACCAGAACAAGGGCGTGTGGAAGGTCACGTAAATCAAACTGTCCTTCATCGGCGAATCGCGAAAGCCCTTCATGGCCATGGACAGGGAAATCCCCTGCATCAACGTCACAAACACCAGCACGACCCAGCCGAAGGGCGTCAGGAAATACCCCTTCAGTTCTTTGAAAATCAAGATGCGGAACAATCTCATGTGATAGCGGTGGGGGCTCTTCGTATGCCATTTTAGCCCCTACGCAAAGGCAAAAGAACACAGGCCGCCGGGACTCCCGGACAATCCTGCTGGCGCAATGGCCGGACCCGGGATATACACACCTTGTGAACCGGGTGGCGTGTATCATTTTGGACTCCGCGGGCTGTGGCCATGCGCCGGACGCCGCGGCCTATGGCGATCTGGGGGCGAATACACTGGGGCACTTGTTGGAACGGGTGGACGGCTTGCGGTTGCCCAATCTGGCGGCGCTGGGGTTGGATGAGGTGTTGGGGTATCACGGACGCACGCCGCTGCGGGCCGGGGCCGCGGCCGCGCGACTGACCGCGCACGCCGCGGGAAAGGACACCACCAGCGGACACTGGGAGTTGATGGGCTATACGCTCAAGGAAGGGCTCGCCACCTTTGAGCGGTTCCCTGCTGAATTCGTGTTAGAACTGGAGGCGCGGGGCGGGGTGCGTTTTTTGGGCAATGAAGTGGCGTCCGGCACGGAGATCCTGACGCGCCTGGGCGAGGAACATTTGCGGACCGCAAGACCGATCTTATACACCAGCGCGGACAGCGTGCTGCAGCTCGCGGCACATGAGGAGGTCTTCGGCCTGCAACGCTTGTACGACTTGTGCCAAACCGCGCGCGGCTTGTTGGATGAGCGGCGGATGCGGGTCGGGCGGGTGATTGCCCGACCGTTTCTCGGCGACTCCGCCGCCAATTTCCAACGCACCGGCAACCGCCACGATTTTTCATGCCGGCCGGAAGCCACCGCCCTCAATCGCTTGCAGGCGGCCGGGGTCACCGTCATCGGGGTGGGAAAAATCGCGGATATCTTCGCGGGCTCCGGAATTTCCGAGTCCTATCCCGCGCCGTCGAATGCGGCGGGCATGGCGGAAATCGCGCGGGTGTGGGCGCAGCGGCGGGAGTCCCCCCACTTCCTGTTTGCCAATCTGGTGGATTTCGACGCGCTCTACGGGCATCGGCGCGATGCTCCGGGGTACGCGCAGTGCTTGCGCGACTTCGATGCCTGGCTCGGGATGTTCCTGTTGCAGGTTGAACCTGGGGATTTGCTGATTCTAACTGCAGATCACGGCAACGACCCGTACCATCCGGGAACCGATCACACGCGCGAGCAAGTGCCGGTCTTGACCCTGGGCCTGGGCCGGGCACCGGTGGATGGAAACTTTACAGACGTCGCGCGATGGGTGGAAGGGTATTTCGCGGAGCGCAACCGACACCCATTGCCAAGCCACCATGGATCTAACTAAAATCCCGATGGGGAGCCTGCAAGATTCTTGTTAGGAAAAACCGGGGCAAATCCCACTGCCGACAGAATTGCCCTTGAAATTGCGGCACGCACAACGAGGGTGCGAGCCATGCTTGAGAGGCGGGAGGCGTTCCGAGACGCATTGGTGAAGTGGTTTGGCCGCCACGGGAGGGACTACCCATGGCGGCGGACGCGGGATGCTTATGAAGTTCTGGTGTCTGAGGTGATGTTGCAGCAGACGCAGATCGCCACGGTGTTGGGAAAAGGCTATTACACGCGATTTCTGGAGACGTATCCCGATGTGGCAGCCTTGGCCGCGGCGGATGACGCCCCCTTGCTCAGGGTTTGGGAAGGCCTGGGATATTACCGCCGCGCGCGCATGCTGCGGGAAACCGCTCGGGCGGTCATCGCCAGGCATCGTGGGGAGTTTCCACGGGACCTGCATGAATTGCTGGATCTGCCCGGGATCGGACCCTACACAGCCGGGGCGCTGCGGGCGTTTGCCTTCGACCTTCCGGGAACCGTGGTGGATGGAAATGTGATACGGGTCCTGGCCCGCTTGATGAATTTTTCCTCGCCGGTGGACCAGTCACAAGGGCTACGCCAGATCTGGCAATGGGCGGAGGTGTTGGAGGACAAGGCACATCCAAGGATCTACCACTCGGCCCTGATGGAGTTGGGGCAAACGCGGTGTCGTCCCGGGGTGCCGGAATGCAATGCCTGCCCGGTGGCCGGATTTTGCCTGGCTCAAGAACCCGCGCGCTTGCCGGTCAAACAGCGGAAAACCGCCATCACCGAGGTGGACGAGCATGCCTTGTGGTTGCGTGACGAGAGCGGGCGGGTGTTGCTGCATTGCGAAGATGGCAAGCGGCGTACGGGCCTGTGGAAACTGCCAACCCGGGCGGGCGCTGAGATTGCCTGCCTGCCGGTGGTTGCGGAGCAACGCTACGCGATCACGCGCTACCGGGTGTGGTTGCGCGTGCATGCGGGCACCGCGCAGGGATTTGCACCGCTGGAAGGTGAGGCCTGGTTGTCGCCGGAAGCCATCGCGCGCCTGCCCATGCCGTCGCCGTTTCGCTCGGTGCTGCAAAAATTGTTGGAAGAATCCACAGATCGGGTGTGACGAAATGCCGAGAGTATGTTTTGATAGCGGTGGATGACACGGGTGATAATGTATCGGAGTTGCTTGCTGGCGGTGGGGTTGGTGCAAGGCTGCATACAGTTGGCACCCACGCCGGCGCCTTCGACCCATGCGCCACTTGGGCCCAAGGTGCGCCAATACGTCTTGGAGCGGGTCAGCGCGGTGGTGGTCGCCAAGCGTGCGAGTGTCCAGGATTGGGCGGTGAAGCGGTTTCCCAAGATGTATGCGCATGAGGATGTGGATGGAGGGTCGGCCACACCGATTGCCGCGGACGGGTATTTTCTGACCGCCGACCACGTGCTGGCACGGGTCGGAAAAGGCAGGGAGGCCTTCGTGGTGTATCGCTGGAGTGGCACGCTGGTAACCGCCAAGGCGCGCGTCGTCTGGCGGTCCGCCGGTTCGGATCTGGCCATGTTGCACGCGCCCCTTGCCACGCCTTTTTTCTATCAATGGACGCCGCCGCAGCGCTGGTTGCCGGAGGGTGCCGGCGTTATCCACGGCGGGATTGTGACCGGCCTGAAGCCCGGGACGGGGAAGCTAACAACAGCGCTGGCACCACAAAATGGATTGACCCGGGCACGCAGTTTCAAGATCGATATTCCCTTGCAACCTGGCGACAGTGGCGGCCCGGTGGTGGACGCCACGGGCGGCTTGGTGGGGATCAATTCCGCGGTTGAGTTTTTGGTGCCGGTGGATACCGCGTTTTTTGTGGATTCCGAGGGACGGCGGCCTAACACACAATTGATCGAGGAATTGATCCAGCGGGATCGCCTGCGAAATATGGACAGGCCAACGCCCGTAACAGGAGCTCCTACGGGCAATGGTCGTTGAAGCCGCCCGGAGTGTGAACAGCAGAGATGGTGTGACGACGGGAACCTTGGAGTGAAAATCATGATGCAGAGATGGAAGACTGGTGGCTTGACGGGACTGTGGATCGTGCTGCTCAGCGCTTGCCACCCGGTTTCCGACGCGTGGATGACGGGCTGGACGGAGGCCGCAGCCAAGGATCAGCTCATGCTGGTGCGAAACGACCCGCCCTCGCTGGGACACCGGCGCCTGACGAGTCAGGCCGGAATCTATCCGGATCTCGGAACCTTCCTGCGCACCCGCGGGATGCCGGATTTCCTCGCGGAATCCAACGCCAGCAACCGCCACTTTCTCATCCTCTATTACCTCAAGGCGAAGTGCGCCTATGCCTGCCGGGCCAAGGCTCCCGAAACCCGCGAGATCGAGGTTTCCGGCCCGTACCCGATGACGCGGCGCGAGTCCCGCCTGCTTCAGGGCTTCAAACAGGAAGCGGCAGGCAGGCCCGCGGCCGCCGCGCCAACGCGAGCGGGAAAGCCTGCCGGGCCACCCCATCGCTGAACAGTCGAGGGTGGCGCTGGGCATGGCGGTTGCAAACCGCCGCCACGCGCGGATGATTCCTAACAACCGCTATCCTTGATGGCCTTGAACATGGCGAGGACGTTTTCAATGGGTGAATTGCCCTGGATGTTGTGAACCGCGTTGAACACGAAGCCACCGTCCTTGTTGAAGATGTCGATGCGCTCGCGCACCTCGCGATAGACCGCCTCCGGCGATTCATACATGGTGTGCTGGGTGTTGACGCCTCCGCCCCAGAAGGTGATGTCGCGGCCGAAGTTTTGTTTGAGTTGGGCCGCATCCATGCCGCAGGCCGAGCACTGGACCGGATTGAGAATATCGAAGCCGGCCTCGATGAACTCGGGGATCAAGGGCGCCACCGCACCACAGGAATGAATGAAGGTTTTCCAATTCGACTTGCTGTGGATAAGGTCGTTGAGTTGTTTGTGATAGGGCTTGAACAGGTCGCGGTAGGAAGGCACGGATATAAACAGGCTGTTCTGGGTGCCGAAGTCGGTGCCGGTGGTCACCACCGCCTGGACGCGGTCGCCGAACATTTCGATGAGCGTTTGCAGGTTCTTCAGTGCATACTCACATTGTTTCTCGAAGATGGCATGGACATATTCCGGGTTGGCGGCGGTGGTCATATACCATTCGCCGATGTCGCGGATGCCCTTCGGGTGTTTGAGGAACGGGGCCGGCACCAGGGCGATGTCGCCGAAGGCCGTGCCGGGAGCTAACAACACAACGCCCTTGTCGGTGGCATTCTGGTCCAGCCAAGCGACCTGCCGTTCGTAATGGGCGATGTCCTCCGCGTTGAACAGGCCGAATTCCTCAAGGTTGTCTTCCGGGTTCAAATGGTCCTCGTCGATGGGTTCCTGGCGGATGAGCGTGTCGAAGAAATAAGCGCCCTTGGGCATGTGCGCCGAGGGCGGCGCGCTGAGATCGCCTTCCGGATAGGTCAACCACCCACCATCTTCGGCGGGCGTGACATTGAAGTTGCCCGGCACCAGACACGGCGTCCCGTCAAACAACGTGAACGGCTTCCAGTCGCCGACTTCATAACCGAAAATATTCTTGCGCGGCCAGACGCCGACGATATCCACCGCCAGCGCCGCCTGAAGTTCCGCGTCCACCTCGGCCAACATTTGATAGGGTTCATGCACGCGGGCCGGGGAGGCGCCGGGGCCGATGAGCCGCTGCTTGAGTTGGTGGACGATGGAGGTGTGGATGCCGGAGATCCAGGTGCCGCCGAAGTCGACGCAAACCCGGTCGGGCTGGCGGTGATTGAGGGTGGCGATGAAGCGTTCGCGGGAGGTCATGATGTGGGTGGGTGGGATTGCTCGCTGAAACAGGCACGCAGATTATCCCTGCAGTGGGCGATTTTCAACCAAAACCTTACGACACCATGAATCATCAGCATGAATATCATGCAATTAGACCGCTTCGATTCATTGAATCAGGGCCGTAACTACCGCGTCTAGCGGGGATCGGAGACGCGGCCCAGGAAGAGGCAAGCGCCGCTGGGTGCGTGTTGGATCGCAAACAGGAAAGGCCGGTCCACGCGCACTTCAACCGGCTTGGGTTTGTCTATCATGATGGCAGTGGCCTTCATCATGGCCACGGCGGTGGCGGCGGCGGCCTCGGTGCCCTTTTCGTCCAGTGCCATGAAGGTTTTGTGAAACACCTCTGAAATGCACAGATAGTCGTCGGGTTTGCGCGGTGCCATGCGGTCGAAGTTGGCACTGCCTTTCGGTTGGTCGAAGGCGCTCAGCATGCCAAGCTTGCGCAGTACCTCGCCCATCTTGAACAACGGCGGCTCCAGCTTGAACTTGGGCAGGTACAACTCCAGTTCGGCCGTGCCGGGCTTGGCGCAACCGCCGAGGATTTCCGGCGTCAGCTTGGCTTCGAGCGCCGCCAGGCCGTCCTTCGCGTCCGGCAACAACACGAGCAATTGAATCTCACCTCCCGTGTAGGGCACCGTGACCACCTGATAGCCGTCCCGCTTGGCATAGCCCATGTGTCCGGTCCGGCGCATGGTGGGCACTTTGGCGGATTCCTTGCCCTTGACCTCAAACGGCTGCGGCTGGGTGGCGGCCACCTCGAATAACTCGGCCCACGGGGCCTTCATGTAGATCGCATTGACCAGCACCAGGCGGGTGTCGCGGGTCAAGCCGTCTTGCGGAATCAAATCACGGATGCGCTGGTGCGTCTGGTCCTCGACCCAGCCATTGATCTTGAGTCGTTCCTGCGGGGCCTTGTTAATAAAGTCCATCGCTTGCAGGGGCGCGCCGTAGCCGTCCTTCACCAAATCCAGGAATGGCTGGCGGAATTCATATCCTTGTTGGCCGAACAGGCGGTTCGCGACTGTTAGAACAACCGGCTCCGCGGAGCCGCCGAATTTCCTGGCGTTGGCCGCCCGTTCCGCGGTGGATTTAGCCACCGCTTCGAGGGCCTTTTGCAGGGCGGTGAACGACTGATGCATGGCCGGTTCATCCGCGGGATAATGCAGCACCTTGGCCATCTCGCCGCGCGTGTCGCCCGCCGCGCCGGCATAGGTCATGGCCAGGGCCGACTGGATCGAATACGGCGAGAGGAGCGCATTGGCGTCGGCAGTGGTGCCCTTGGCCATGAGGTCAAGACCGAGCGCGTTGACGGATTGCGCTGCCTCAGACGGGTTGCCGGCGGCAGATGTTAGCAGCGGGCAGCCGAGACTCAGAACTGTCACACACAGCGATGTAAGGCGGTTGTTCATGGGAGTTCAGGTTGCAATGGATTCAATCACCATCGGATGGGAAACCGCATGCGGGCGTCGCGAGCACTCGCCCGGCATAGCCACCCGCAAATCGCGTCTTCGCAATGTCGAGAATGGTGGAATGAGCCCTGCCCGTCAAGGGATTTGCATCGGCCCTATGGCTTGACTTCCAGCAGCGCGGTGGCGGCGCTGCTGGGATCGGCGCGTTGTTGGAGCGACTTGAGGATGGCGGCGGCCTGGCGGGTGACCTTGCCGTTAAACACGGTCTTGCCGTTAAACAACACCTTGAGCGGCTGGTCCAAATCCACCAACCGGTCGTGCAGGCGCAGGATGAGCCGCGGGACCTCGGGCGCGTCGAGCGTGATCACGTTGCGTTCGGCCGTGGCGCGGATTGTTAGACCGGCCTTGGCCACGCCCTCGGGCAAGGCCAGCCAGTAAAACCGGTCGTGGAGCCGTCCGGACTGGCACCAGACGACCTTTTTCGGCCACGGGTCGCGGGTGAATTTGGCCATCCACGGCACGGCTTCGGCATCCTTGCCATTCATCCAGTGGCCGAGTCCCGCGTAGATGTTGAGCCGGTGCGGGTAGCCACCGGCATCCTGTTTGGCGAGGTCGTCGAGTTTGCCGTTCCATTCGGCGGCGATTTTGTTGCGCCGGTAAGCGGCATCCTCCGCACCCGAGAAAATTGCAAACGGCAGGTTGCGCAGACCCAGCGGCGAGGCATTGCCCGGATGCCCGGCCATCATCGAGGCCGCGGCCAAGCGGTCGGCCAGACGCGGCGCAAGTTGATAGACGCCGTCGCCGCCGGCCGAGTAACCCATCAGATAGACCTTGTCCGGGTTCACACCGGCCAGCATCACGCAGTCCTCGATAAGACGGTCGAAGAGATCGTCGATGTGGCCCTCGTGCCACAAATTCCAATTGTTAGTGGGGGCGCGGGGCGCGACGTAGAGGCCTTCCGCGGGTTGATAGAGGCGGATTTGGTTCTGCCATTGCTGGTCATTGACTTGGGCGGGCGCGCCGCCGCCGCCGTGCATCGAGATCCAGAGGCTGCGGCCGTCGGCGGGTGCCGTGCCGAAGACGCGGGTCAGGAGCCGCATACTTTTGTCGCCGATGGTGATGGCGTTGTCCTTCAACTCGGCAGCCCGGGTGACCGCCTGTTGGCCACGCCAATAGGCCCACACGAGATCGAGGGCGGTGGCGGCATCGGCCTTGGTGAGGGGCGCGGGCGGAATGTCTTTCGGCTGGCTCGCGGCGGGTAGGCCCAACCATTCGCGCAGGGCGCGCAGGCCTTGGCCGACCTCCACCGGCGTCCCCTTCGACCATGCCAGGTCAAGCGTGCTGACCCCGGCTGCCATGGCGGGCAGGGAAAAATCGCGGACTTGGTTATCACGCACCACGC
>CAIKDP010000032.1 GCA_903826205.1 Akkermansiaceae bacterium | reverse complement strand
TGGGCCTGTGGACCTCCGCCAAGAAAAATCCCAACGGTTCCGGCATCCCTAACTGGCTCAGCACCCCCTTCGCCGAGTTGCCCACCAAAGGCCGCATCGGCCTGCAAGGCAAACATGGCGATGCCACCGTCTGGTTCCGCAATGTGAAAATCAAGTCCTGACCCGCCGTCACTCGCCGGATGGCGGACGGCGCAGGTTTTTCTTGATAGACAGGATGCGCTTGTCGGCCACCGAGTGTTGCTTGGACCGGCGCGAGCGGCGGCGTTTCTGGCGGCGGATTTTTTCCATCTCCTGCACCCGCTCGGACTCCTTGCCGTCGCGGATGGCTTCCATTTCCTCACAGAGTTCGCGGCGGGCAAGGAAGCGGTTCATTTCGCGCGAGCGGTCCGCCTGGCACTTGATGGTCAGCCCGCTGGGCAGGTGTTTGAGAAACACGCAGCTCGAGGTCTTGTTGATCTTCTGCCCGCCGGCTCCGGAACCTCTGACAAATTTCTCCAACAAATTCTCCGCGGTGATGCCCAGCGCCTGCATGCGCTGCTCAAGCTCCGTGAGCTTTTCCGTGGAAACTGGGTTTTGCATGGCGGTGCCAACTGGCTGGGGCAAGCCTACCCCAGGCACCGGCGGGTGTCGACCCCGCAGTGCCAAGGCCAACCTTGACACGCGGCAGGTGGGGTCATAGGGTCCCATCACCGACCTCCCGCCATGCCTGAAATCGCCCCGATTTTCCTCACTCTCGCCAGCCTCGCCTGCGCCATGCTGGTGGCCGGGCTGCTGTGGCCGCGGCACGGGTGGTTGGCGCGCAAGCGGCAACGCCGCTCGATCGCCGCACGCGTCCTGCGCGAAGACACCCTCAAACACCTGTGTAAAACCGTGGCGAGCGGACGCCGGCCGACCTTGCAAAGTGTGGCCGGCTCCCTGCAATTGCCCCCCGCCCTGGCCGCTGGCTTGTTGCGTGAGATGGAACAGCAGGGGTTGGTGAGCTATTCGTCAGGCGATCTTTGTCTAACCGAAAATGGCCGCCGTGCCGGCCTGCATATCATCCGCGCCCACCGCTTGTGGGAATGCTATCTGGCGGATCAGACCGGCCTGAAGGAAGGCGAATGGCATGCCCGTGCCGAGCAACGGGAACATTTGATGACCCCGGTGGAGGCGGATGCATTGGCCGCCGAGCTCGGCAACCCGACCCACGATCCGCACGGCGACCCGATTCCAACATCCAACGGTTGGCTCGAACCGGACGCAGGGCAGGCATTGGCCGCGCTCGAGACCGGCAAACCCGGCGTGATCCTGCACATCGAGGATGAACCGGAAAATTTGTATGCCCAGTTGGTGGCGGAGGGGTTGCGGGCTGGCATGAACGTCCGTTTGTTAGAGAAAACCGAACATGAGGTGCGGTTTCTGGCCAATGGCGACGAGCATGTGCTGGCCCCCATCCTCGCCCATCAAATCGAAGTGCTGCCCGTGGCGGAGCCCGCGCCGGATGAAGCCGCGGACAACCTCGCCGGGTTTGCGCCCGGCCGGCGGGTGGTGGTGTGCGGCTTGGCGCGCAGTTGCCGCGGTCAGGAACGCCGCCGCTTGCTCGATCTGGGGTTTGTGACCGGCACGGTCATCGCCGTGGAAATGATCAGCCCCAGCGGCGAACCCACCGCCTATCGCGTCCGCGGCACCCTCATCGCCCTGCATCGCGAGCAGGCAAAGTGGGTCATGGTGAAACCTCTAACCGATGTGGCGGCATGAGTGATCTAACGGAAAAGCCACCGGCGGCCGCGCCGGACTCCGCGTGTGCCGCTTGCCCGAGCTACCGCGCGGCGCGGCTCAAGAAGCTCGGCCTCGATATGCAGACATGGGACTACGCTGTCGCCCTGGCCGGCAATCCCAATACCGGCAAAAGCACGGTGTTCAATTCCCTGACGGGTCTCCGGCAGCACACCGGCAACTGGCCTGGCAAGACCGTGGTGCGCGCGGAAGGTGGGTTTGAATTCGGCGGCAAACGCTTCAAACTCATTGATCTGCCCGGCACTTATTCGTTGATGGCGGGCAGCCCGGATGAGGTGGTGGCGCGCGATTTCCTGCTCTTTGGCGAACCCGATGTAACGTTGGTGGTGGTGGATGCCAGCCGGCTCGAGCGCAACTTGAATCTCGCCCTGCAAGTGTTGGAAATCACCGAGCGCGTGGTCATTTGCCTCAATCTGATGGATGAGGCACGGCGTCACGGGTTGGAGGTCGATGCTCGCCGCTTGTCGCGCGACTTGGGTGTGCCGGTCATCGCCACGGCCGCCCGCTTCGGCGAGGGCTTGCCGGAATTGCTGCAAGCGATCGAGGAGGTGGCCACCGGCCGGTTTGTCTGCCGCCCCTATCGCCTGCAGTCCCATCCGCAGGATCTGAAAGCCTCTCTAACAACCCTGACGGATGCGGTCAGTGCGGAATTCGTCGGCTTGCCCAATGCGCGCTGGGTGGCGCTGCGCTTGTTGGATGGCGATGAGGCGATTGCCGCAGCCCTGCGTAATGGCGAGCTCGGCCGGGTGGACCGGCCGGAAGCGGGCGTCACCGGCAATCCCGCGGTGCTCGGGATTCTGCGTACGGCGGAGCGCTTGCGCAGGCAGATGGGAACACAGTTTCATGAGCGGATCGTGGAAACCATCTATGCGGATGCCGCACGGCTTGCGGACCGCGCCGTGACGCGGCCCGGTGGCAAGCCGCGGTTTGATATCGACCGGACCCTTGATCGGATCGTGACCAGCCGCAGGTGGGGATTCCCCATCATGATCCTGATGTTCATGCTGGTTTTCTGGATCACCATCAGCGGTGCGAACGTGCCATCGCAATGGTTGTCCGCGCTGCTTATCGACAGCGTCTATCCGGCGCTGCGGGGATTGACCGAATCGCTCGGCTGGCCATGGTGGTTGCGCGGCGTGTTGGTGGACGGCATGTATCTATCCACCGCGTGGGTGGTGAGCGTGATGCTGCCGCCGATGGCGATATTTTTTCCGCTGTTCACATTGCTGGAAGATCTCGGGTACCTGCCTCGCGTCGCGTTCAATCTGGATGGCTTGTTCAAAAAGGCGGAGGCCCACGGCAAACAGGCCATGACCATGATGATGGGCTTCGGGTGCAATGCCGCGGGTGTCGTGGCCGCCCGCATCATCGACAGCCCGCGCGAACGTCTGCTGGCGATCATCACTAACAATTTCTCCCTGTGCAACGGCCGCTGGCCCACACAGATCCTCATCGCCACCTTGTTCATCGGGGCGCTGGTGCCGGCCAGTGGGGGCGGCGGCAATTCCGCGCTGGCGGGATTGCTGGCGGCTCTGGCGGTCATGGCCGTCACGGGTTTGGGAGTGGTCCTGACCTTCGTTTCCACCTGGGGTTTGTCACGCACGGTGTTGAAGGGCGAACCTTCCATCTTCAGCTTGGAATTGCCTCCCTACCGGCCGCCGCGGGTGTTGCGCACCATTTACACCTCGCTCATCGAGCGCACCATCATCGTGTTGTGGCGGGCGGTGGTTTTCGCGTTGCCTGCGGGTGCCGTCATCTGGCTTTGCGCGAATGTGCACGTGGGTGGGGTGAGTATCGCCGGGCATGCGATCGATTTCCTCAATCCGCTCGGTTGGCTCATCGGACTCAACGGGGTGATTTTGTTAGCCTATGTCGTGGCCATCCCCGCCAATGAAATCGTGATCCCCACGGTGCTCATGCTGACGGTGCTCATCACCGGGGCCACGGGTGTGGGCCACGGCGCCGGGGTGATGTTTGAGATGCAATCCCAAACCGAATTGCTCGCGCTGCTGCACGCGGGTGGCTGGACGCTGCTCACCGCCGTGAACCTGATGCTCTTCAGCCTGTTGCACAACCCGTGCAGCACCACCATTTACACAATCTACAAGGAAACCCGCAGTGTGAAGTGGACAGCGCTGGCCACGCTGCTGCCACTGGCGTTAGGCTTTGGTGTCACCCTCATTGTGGCGCAGGTCTGGCACTTGGTCGCAAGGTGAGAGGATGGCCGCCGGGCATGGCGCCTCAAACGCCAGCGCCGCGCCGCTGAGCGGGTGCTTGAATGACAGGCGCCACGCGTGCAGTTGGAGCGGTGCCGCCCCGGTGTCGAGCGTCTGGGTGTCGCCGATTTCCCCGCCGGCGAGATACGCCGGATCGCCCACCACCGGATGGCCCGAATGCCAGAGATGAATCCGGATCTGATTGGTGCGGCCGGTGAGGAGGCGTGCTTCTAACAAAGATGTCCCGTCCGCGAGTCGACTCAGGACCGTGAATTCGGTGCGTGAGGCGCGGCCGGCGGCGTTGTCAATGGCATGGGTTCCCAGAATTCCCGGCAATGCCGAAATGGCTGCGGTGGCCGTGAACCGGTCTTCGGATGGATGGCCGGTGACCCGGACGAGGTAGCGTTTCTCGACGCTTCCAGCGAGAAACTGCAGTTGCAGCAAGCGGCAACACAGCCGGTTGCGGGCGAAGAGCACCAGACCGGTGGTGTTGGCATCGAGGCGGTGGACCGGGCGCGGGCGCTCCGGCGCATAGGCGAGGTTGAGTATGTGTTGGAGCGTGTTGCGGTTGTAGCGACCGCTCGGATGCATCGGCAGCGGCGCGGGTTTGCCAACCACCATGAGCGACTCGTCCTCATGGATCAGGCGGATGTCGGTGGCGACCGGTGGCTCCGCCGCGCTCGCAAACACCTGCACCACCCGTTCTCCGCCACGCACCCGGTGGGTTTTCGCGCGCACCTCCCCGGCTTCACTCACAAAGCGGCCCGCATCACAGCGCGACTCCCATTCCGCGCGGGAAATCTGCGGGAAACGCAGTGCCAGCATATCTAACAATTCCAGCCCGTCGTGGGCTGCCGGGATATTCACCGGGCGGCGGTTGGCATAGGGGATGGAGCCCGGAAGGGGGATGCAGGCGGCGTCGATGCGTTGTTGGCGGGCATTCATCAGCTCACGCGAGTTTCCATCCGGGAAGCTCCGCCGCGGTGGCGGTCAAAGCGGTGAGCCAGAAGTAAAGGAGCAGCTTCATGAGGTTGGAAAAATCATGGCCCGGCGGTTGGAAACCGCCGCCACGTTAGATCTCCGCCAGCACCTCTGCAAACACGCTGAGCGTGTCGTCCAGGTCCGCCTCGCTGTGGGCGAGGGAAAGGAAGCCGGTTTCATAGGGGCTGGGGGCGATGTAAACCCCCTTGGCCAGACAGCCCCAGAAGAATTTTTTGAACAGGGCGAGGTCCTGTTGCATCACGTCGCTGACGTTGATGATGTCGCGGTCCACAAAGAACAAACAGAACATCGAACCGACGCGGTTGACGCGGTGCGGAATGCCCTTGGCTGTGAGGAGTGCGCGCAGGCCCTTTTCAAAATACGCGCCCAACGCATCCAAGCGGGCGAATCCCGAGGATTTTTCCAACTCGCGCAACTGGGCGAGGCCGGCGGCCATGGCCAGCGGATTGCCGGAGAGCGTGCCTGCCTGATAGACCGGGCCGATGGGTGCCAGATAGTCCATCACGTCGGCCCGCCCGCCGAACGCGCCGACCGGCAGGCCGCCGCCGATGACCTTGCCGAAGCACGACAGGTCGGGTGTTAGATTTTCGAGTCCCTGGACGCCGGCCTTGCCGAGGCGGAAGCCGGTCATGACTTCGTCGAAGATGAGCAAGGCGCCGTATTTCTTGGTGATGGAGGACAGCAGGTCGAGGAAGCCGGGGCGTGGGAAAACCAGGCCGGCATTGGCCGGATAGGATTCGACGATGATGGCGGCGATTTGTTCACCGCAGGCGGCGAAGACGGCCTCCAAGGCGGCGGGGTCGTTGTAGGGCAGGACCAGCGTGTGCTTGGCGAAATCCTTGGGAACCCCGGCGGAGTCCGGTTCGCCATGCGTTAGCGCGCCGGAGCCGGCCGCCACTAACAACGAATCGCTGTGGCCGTGGTAGCAGCCGTCGAATTTGACGATCTTGTCGCGCCGGGTGAAGCCGCGGGCGAGGCGGATGGCGGACATGGTGGCCTCGGTGCCGGAGTTGCACATGCGCACTTTTTGCACCGAGGGCACCCAGTCGCGGATGGTGCGGGCCATTTCCACCTCGAAGGGGTTGGGGATGCCGAAGGAAATCCCGTCTTTGGCCACCTCGTGAATGATGTTGGTGATGACCGTGGGGGCATGGCCGAGAATGTTGGGCCCCCACGACCCGATGTAGTCAATGTAGGTCTTGCCATCAACGTCCTCAATCCGGCAGCCCTTGGCGCGGCGGACAAAAAACGGTTCGCCGCCGACGTTGCGAAACGCGCGCACCGGCGAGTTGACACCGCCGGGAATGAGTTCTTTGGCGACGGCGAAAAGCTTCGACGAAATCGTGGCTGGGGAATTCGAGGTCATGGTTGGATCGCGCTTGCGGGGCGCGCGGCGAGTTTTGCCTGTGGCGGACCAATCCGCAATCCACAATGGCGCTAGAAGGTGGAATTGCCGGTTTTTTATTGAATAACAGGTCGCACCGGGCCGTCGCACTGCCGATTTCCTTTCGTTTGTCGCGCAAGGAGTTAGCTTATCGCCATGAACGCCGCTTGTCATACCCTCCTCGCCCTGTGCCTTGTGCTGCCCCTGGCCGCGGATATCAAACCCGTGAAACCGCGCAAATCGCTGCTCGAAAGTGATCCGGACGTGGTCTATCTGGCACAAACATTGAAAAAGCCGATCGAGTTGACCGTCATCAAGGAGGCTCCGGTGTTTTCGGATAAGAATGGCAAGACCCGCATCGGTTCCCTCAAGGCGGACCAGAAGGTGCCCTTGGAAGCCATGACGGAAAAAGCCTACAAGGTCCGGGGGCAGGGACTGCGTGACGACGTCGCCGGTTGGGTGCCGCCGTGGGCGTTTTCCTCCAAGGACCCGGATTTCGTCGCCAACCTCAAGAAACTCTACACCCGCCAGATCGCGGTACAGGCACTCATCGCCGCCAAAGACGTGGCCATCGGCATGACCCTGGATGAAGTGACCCTGTCCAAAGGCAAACCCACCAAGACCACCCTGCGCCGGACCAAAACCGGCCAAAGCGGGACCTGGGAATATGTCGATTACGAAACAATCAACCACTACACCACGCGGGTCGATCCGCGCACGGGGCAAGTCTACCGCCAATTCGCCTATGCCACGCAGGAGGAAAAGGGCAAGACCGTGATAGAATTCACCAACGACGTGGTCAGCGCCATTGAGGAAAGCAAGGATCAAAAAGGGGGCAACGTCCGCATCGTCGTGCCACCGCTGGTTTTCGGCTGGTGAAACGGAGTACGCCTTGACACCCGCGGCGATTGGAACGCAGTTTGCTGCGTTCCGTTTATGAGTTTTCCAACGATCCGTGTGTTTGATAGTCCTGGGCCGGCGGTGCGCGAGCTGGCTCGCGAGGTGGGTGAGTTGATCCGCTCCCGCGCGGCGGTTGGACGCCAGGCAGTGCTTGGTCTGGCCACTGGCAACACGCCGCGGCCGTTCTACCAGGAGCTTGGCCGACTCCATCGCGAGGAGGGCCTGTCCTTCGCCAATGTGATCAGTTTCAATCTCGACGAATACCTCGGCCTGGCCGACGCCCATCCGGAAAGTTACCGGTCGTTCATGCACCGCGAGTTGTTTGAGCACATCGATCTGCCGGCGCAAAACATCAACCTGCTCAGCGGCAGCCTGCCGGAGGCGGATATCCCCGCCCACTGCGCGGCCTATGAATCGAGCATCCGCGCCGCGGGCGGACTGGATTTCCAGTTGCTAGGCATTGGCAGCAACGGCCACATCGGCTTCAACGAGCCCGGCTCGTCCAAAGACTCCCGCACCCGCCTCATCCACCTTGATAGACTCACCCGCCGGGATGCCGCGGCTTCTTTCGGTGGGCTGGACCAGGTCCCGTCGCAGGCCATCACCATGGGCTGCGGCACGATTCTGGAAGCGCGCCGCATCGCGCTGTTGGTCTGGAGTGAAAAAAAGGCGGCCATCGTGCGTGATGCCATTCGCGGCCCCGTCACCAATCAAGTGTGTGCCTCCTTCCTGCAGGAACACCCTAACACGGAGTTCTATCTCGATCGAGAGGCGGCGGCAGCACTGTAGCGGCGGCCTCGGCCGCCGAAAAGCCGTGCCGCGCCTTAGCCCCCCGACTACCGTGGGCACCATGCATCCGCTCCCACCACAGGAATGTGGTGGCTCCTTATCGCTTCCGCGCCACACTTAAGGAGCGACGACATTCCTGTCGTCGTGCGGAAGGGCTGCCCATGAGCAGAGTTGCACCATGCATCAGCTCCCACCACAGGAATGTGGTG
Organism: Akkermansiaceae bacterium; assembly: GCA_903826205.1. Taxonomy (GTDB): domain Bacteria; phylum Verrucomicrobiota; class Verrucomicrobiia; order Verrucomicrobiales; family Akkermansiaceae; genus Luteolibacter. The sequence continues at coordinate 195 of CAIKDP010000032.1, read as the reverse complement.
GCTCCTTATCGCTTCCGCGCCACACTTAAGGAGCGACGACATTCTTGTCGTCGTGCGGAAGGACTGCCCATGAGCAGAATTGCACCATGCATCAGCTCCCACCACAAGAATGTGGTGGCTCCTTATCGCTTCCGCGCCACACTTAAGGAGCGACGACATTCTTGTCGTCGTGCGGAAGGACTGCCCATGAGCAGA
>CAIKDP010000031.1 GCA_903826205.1 Akkermansiaceae bacterium | reverse complement strand
CGGTACCGCCGATGTCTCCGACATGCTCGAGCAGATGGGTCGTGCCGCTTCCCGCAGGCAGAGTGCCGCTCACCGAAATCACAACGGATCCACTTCCCCCATTGGCGGTTAGACCGCTCGTGCGGATGGCGGGAACACTGGCGTAGGAGCCAAGATTGCTCACGTTGACGGCACCACCGCCGCTGAAGGTCAAGTTAGCCAAGGTCAGGGTGCCCGCGCCACCTTCAACATTGCCGCCAGCGGCCACGGTGACGGTGGCCGCACTCGCATTGCCAGTGCCGCCGAGCGCGGCCCCCGTGCCCACCGCGATGGTCGGTGTGGCGTTGTCACCATTGAGATAGAGCTTGCCACCACTCACGGTCGTCGTGCCCGTATAAGTGTTGGCACCACTCAAGGTCCAACTGCCAGTACCGGATTTGGTCAACGCGGTGAGGTTGCTGCCGCTGCCGCTATTGCCCACACTGGCCGCCAGCATGCCAACGCCCGACCCTTTCAAGGTCAGGCTGGCCGGGCTATTGCTGGTGGAGAATGCGAGAGCTCCGCCGCCACTGCCGATACTCATGAAGGAACTGGAGGCGTCGAGGGTTGCGCCGTTGGCACCGATGGTAAAGAGGCGGTTGGTGGCCGCGCTGGCGGCCGTGTGTTGGAGGGTGCCACCGTTGATAACGAGGTCGGCCGCCGCGCCGCCGGAGGACCCCTTGCCGATGGGGCTGGCGGTGTTGACGTTGGCCAGCATGCTGACGTTGAGCACACCGGCACTCAGGGTGGTGACGCCTGTGTAGTCACTGGTGGGGTTGGCGAGATAGACCGTCCCGGCACCCACTTGACTGAGGTTGCCGGCTCCCGTGACTTTCAAGCCGAAGGCCGGATTGTCACTGCGCTTGAAGGCCAACGTGGCACCGGCCGCCACGCTCACCCCGCTGGAACTGTCGATCGAACCGGTGGTCCCGCCCGTGCCCAATTGCAAGGTGCCGCCGGTATCCGAGGTTGTGCCGGCGTAGGTGCCGAAGTCACCGCCTGCCGGAAGGTTGTGAGTGCCCGTGATGGCCATAAGCCCGGGCCCGGCCTTGGTGACATTACCACTGCCGCCGCGTGGATCCAGCAAGCCGCTGACCACCAAATCAACCCCACTCGCCGTGCTGCCTTTGGCCACCGTAAACAACAAATCCCCTGAAAAATTGGCACTCAGGCGCGTGTGAAGGTTGGCCGCGATGGTCGCCTCCGTGCCACTTGCCAAGGTGGTGATGGGCAAAGCCCCCGTCACCCCGTTGTTGTAAATGTCGTAATACGCGCTGCCGGTCTGCGCCCAGAGCCCGCCCTGCAAGGTGACCGCTGCCAAACTGAAATCGGTGCCCTGACCCGTCTTAAGGCTATCGAGGGTGCCGCCATTGATGACAAGCGTGCGGCCGACACCCGACGCCCAACCGTTGGTGAAGGTTGCCTTGGCGCCGGCGTTGATTTGCAGGTTGCCCTGGAACGCATCGCCGGTCAGTGGCTTTAGGGTTCCGCCATTGACGGTCACGCCGCCGCTGTAGCTGCTGTTGGCATTGAGGGTCAACGTGCCGGCACCGTTCCAAGCCAGCCCGCCAGCGCCCGAGATGGCAGCACCCAATGTCTGGTCCGCGCTGGTGGTGAAATTCAGCGACGCCCCGCTGTTGATGAAAATCGCGCCGCTGTAACTACCGCCACCCAAGGTGCCGCCGCCGCCGATTTCGAGCGTGCCACTGGCAATCTTCGTGCCCCCGCTGTAACTGTTGGATCCGGTCAATGTCAGTTTGTTTGCACCCGCCTTGATCAAGCCGAGCGTGCCGCTCATGGCGGGAAAACTGCGATCACCGGCGCGGGTATCAAAGCCGAGCAGCGCCCCGGCGGCAAAGTTGCTGGTGGCCCGGATGCCGGCGATTTCGGCCTCGCTTACGCCGTTGCCCACAGCGATGGCTGCGCCACTGGAAACCGCGTATCTGCCATTGACGTTCCAACCCGGCAGGGCACTGGTCGAGGCGATCGCGAGGGTTCCGGATGTGACTTGGGTCAGGCCGGTGTAGGTGTTGTTGCCAGTCAACACCAGGGTGCCGCTGCCCAACAGGCTGATGCCCCGTGCCGTGGCGTTGAAATTGCTGATAGGACCGCCAAGGGTCAGGGTGTCGGTAGTGGCATTGGGTTTGATGCTGAGGTCGCCATTGAGTTTCACGCCCGCACTGATGGCATGGGTGCCACTGACCGTGACACCCGGGGCCGCGCTGCCGTTATCGACCACCAGCGTCCTGCCTTGCGCGCTGGCCAGCGTCATGCTCGTTGCGTCCACGTTGTTGAAGGTGAGGACGCCCACGGTCCGGTCGGTGCCACCCAGATCCACATTACCGAGGGCTGCACTGGCTTTGAATATCACGTTCGAGCCGACAGCGTTGGGCGGCGCTATGGCTCCATACTCGGAGGTCCAGTTGCTCGCCGTACCCCAATCAACAGTGCCCGTCGAAGCCCAGGTCACAACCGGTAACGCAAGCTTGATTTGGAATCCGGCAATCCGCAGCGCGTAGCCGTCACCAAAGTCCACACCATTGATCGTGAGTGTGCCATTGGTCACCGACACGCCGCTGAATTTGAGGTAGTCGCGGCCCGCAACCAGCGCCGTTCCAACCAGACTGGCAGTGAAAAATTGCTTGGTGCCACTGTTGATCTGGACCGATCCGGACGAGTCGCCTTTGCCGTCTTTATCGACGTCACCCGAATACACATAGACGTCATAGCTGCCGGGCGTGAGGCCGCTGAAGGTGAAAACGGGCTTGTTGGTGAGCAAGTCCAGCAACAGTGGATCATAGGGCCGGGTATAACCCAGCCCGCCATCCACATTCACGTAGGCAAGCCTGCTGCCGGTGAGGGTCAGGGTTGCCCCTGTGGAACTGCCGAAAGCATCGATGAGCCCCGCATAGACTTTGGTGGTGTTGGTGTCGCCCCAGCCATCCGCGACGTTGATTCCGTTCCATTGGTCACCCACTTGGCCGATGGCAGCCGCCCCGGCAAAGGTGGCGGTCGGGTTGCCGTTATTGGCTGTGGCGTCGTTGAAATCAACGTTGATGAGGCCCGCCCGGGCCGGGCCGGTGGTCAAGGCCATGGCGATGAGCCAAGCGCCGGAAAGGGCGAGACGAACAACGGGGGTACGAGTCATGGGGGCGATCACGCTTGCGGATTCACGGAACGAAGGAAGGCAACGACGCGGCCATCCTCGCCAGAAAAATAGGCATTTCTCCTGCTAAAACAACAGTTTGTTTATAAAATCAGTTGCCAGCTTCGTGGCCATGGACCCTCCGGATCCGCCTGGATGGCCGCCGCAACCGGGGATGAAAACCCTGCACCTAGCGAAAATCATCTTGCAGGTCCAAACTTTTTCCTCCATATCCGCCGCGGTTGGCACACCGTTTGCTGTCAGCTCTACGATACCGAATACCTCAACCCCCAAACAAACATGAAATTATCGAAAACACTCCTTTGTGGTCTGGTCGCAGTCGGCTCCACTCTATTGACCTATGGTGAAGACGTCACCGGCACCGTCGCGGTGGGCTACAATTCCATCTACGAATTCCGTGGTGTGGATTTGGGCAGCAACATGGTGGAAGCCTCCGCCAGCATAGCCACCACCTACAACGGCTTCGGCTTCTCCGCCACCGCCTGGTATGCCACTGTTAACGACAACGCCAACAACCCAACCCCCAATGAGCTCGACCTGACCCTTGGCATCACCAAGTCACTGGGCCCCGTCAACCTCAGCGGCGGCTATATCTATTACAACTTCTTTGGTGCCAACTCCGCCAATACCCAGGAGCTGTATCTGGGTGCCAGCATGGAAATCATCGCCGGCATCTCGGCCAGCGCCACCGCCTACCGTGACGTCGATCTGTTTGACGGCACGTATGTCGACTTCAACCTGTCTAAAACCTTCAAGCCCTGCTCCGCCGTGGATATCGTCACGGTCGTCGGCATGGGTCTGGCCGATGACAGCGGCTGGCAATTGAAGGCCAACGGCCGCACCCTCGATGGTTACCAACAATTTTATGCCATGGTCACGGTGCCGTGGACCATCCGCAAGGGCGTCACGCTCGCTCCTTACCTGAGATATGTGAATGCCGATGGCGCCCTGATGAGTGAAGTCCCGGGTGCCGCCACCGGCGGTGACCATATCATCGGCGGGATCAAACTCACCTGCACGTTCTAACAATTCAACACGGCCCTTGCCGTCAAGCCGGCGACTGCCGGTTGGCATCTCACGGTTCCGCGCCCACCAAGCTGGGCGCGGAACCTTTTTTTAAATGATTGCCAATCTTGCCACCTCAGCGATTGCCAAGGCTGAATTCGACCTCAAACCGCGCCCCTGGCCCGGAACCCATTTCCAAGCGGCCACCGAGTTGGCGTGCAAGGTCGGTCGCAAGCTTTACTCCCAACGATGTAAGATGTTCCGGCACGAAACCCGACGGCAAGCCCACCCCATTATCGGTCACTCGCAAGCGGCCCCTTGCGCCGTCGGCGAGGGCGTGGAGTTCGATCCACAGTTCGCCGTGGCGGCCTAACGGAAAGGCGTGCTCGAGTGCGTTGGAAACCAGCTCATTGACGAGCAGGCCGCAGGGAATGGCGCGGTCGATGTCCAAGCGCACGGAGGCCAGGTCCAAGTGGAGCTGAATGGTACCGGGAGAGATGACCAGCGCGCGGAACAATTGCTGGCAGAGGCTTTGGATGTAGGTGGAGAGGTCCACTGAAGCAATGTCTTTGGAGAGGTAGAGATGCTCGTGGATCAAGGCCATGGAGCGCACCCGGTTTTGCATGTCCTGCAATACGGTTTGGGTGGTGGCGTGGTCGATCTGACCGGCTTGCAAACGCAGCAGGCTGCTGATGATTTGCAGGTTGTTCTTCACCCGGTGATGAATCTCCTTGAGCAGCATTTCCTTTTCGTGAAGGGATTGGCGCAGCACCTCCGCCGCCGCCGCTTGCGCCTCATAGAAGCGCAAATGCTGCCGCCGCCATACCCATCCCACACTGGCTCCCGCCGCAATGAGCATGGCCGTGACCAGGACGACCATCTGCCACAACCGCGTCCGGATCGGCGCATACACTTCCGCGGCATTCATGCGGGCCACCAACGCCCACGGCGAGTCGGGAACGTGGCGCAGGGCCGCCACCACGGGTACCCCTTGATAGTCGATGCCATCCATGACCTCCTCATGACCCAGCGCCGCCTGAGCCGCGGGCAGGGTGGCACGGTCCAACGGGGCGCGCAGGTTCAGCGCGGCGTGGGATTCGAACCGCAGTTCATTGAGATAAACGACTTCGTTGCCATCCCTGCGGACGAGCAACGTTTCGGCGGACGGGCTTGGCGTTGGCCAGCCCTTGATGAGCGGATAGAGACAGGTTTCCGGATCGATGCGCAGCACCAGCACCCCCAGCGACCGGGCGTCCTTCAACTCGGCGATGACGGAAAGCTGGCGTTCGATTTCGGCACGGTATTGTTTTTCAAAATGCCGGTAGTGGATGTAGCCGCTGGCCACGATGCCCGCCGCCAGCAGGGCGAAAATCGAGCCGAAGGCATAGGCAGTGCGGTGCCCAAGCGCAGGCGCTGTGTCCTGCGGGTGCGACGATTGGCCTGCCAGCACCAAAAGTGTTAGACCAAGCAGTGTGAGGGCCAGCAGCGTGTTGAGTGCGGGTGGAATGGAACGGCTGGCCCGTGATCCATCCCATCAGGGTCAGCAAACCCAAGGCTGCCGTGGCTCCTCCCGGCAACAGCAGCCATAGATACGGGCGCTGGATGCTCCGTGAGCGCGGCGCAAGGGGTGTGTTCATGACAGGCGCTTTCTAACAACGCGGATGAGGGTGGCCACGGGCTTGGTCAAAAAGGCATGGCCGCCGATGCATGCGCCGCGGCCATGAGTCTCAGCATTCGACGCTAATCAGCGTACCCCCGCATTCGAAAATGCCAAGGACTTCTTCATGCGATTCCGGGGTTCTACCACGGGGTTTTGACACGGCAGGCGCGCAACACGCACCACCCGAGGAGCGCCTCAAACACAAGGAACACCCCCGCTCCCGTCAACACCCCGCTCAGCCATACCGGATGGCACAGGTAGGCGCCAACCAGCAGCGCCAGTCCACCCAAGCCGCGCAGGAGACGGCCCCCTGAGCCAATGTTGCGGGAAAAAAACGGGTTCACGGTTGATGGTTGTTAGGTGAGGGTCGTGATGCGGGCCGGTGGCGACGCGGCAACTTAGGCAAGTTCAGGCGCCGCGACAAGATCAATGGAAAAGACCGGCACCAAAAAAACCGGGAGGCCCTGACGGACGTCCCGGTGGAAAATGAAGCCGGTGTGGGGCTTATTTCTTTTTCGGCACCTTGATGATGGGTTTGATATCTTCACCCCAGATGGTGCCCTCGCCGGAGTCCAGCAGTGTCTTGCCCTTGCCCATCGAGATCTTTTTGTCGTTGCGGATGTCGAGCAATCTCACACTGGAATCGAGATACACCATGACGGCCTTGTCCATCGGATCGGGATCGAAGTCGCCCTTGGCGCTGTTGTTGAGCAAGGGGGTCACCGCGATGATGCGGTTAGGGTCGTCGTTGCTGAGGGCCACCGCGCCGTTCATGATATAGGCAAAGCCCACCTCGCCGCCTTTGAGTGCCTCGCTGCCGGTCATCTTGTTGTCCGGGCGGGTTCTGGAAATGGAGGTCTTGGCAAAGAACGGGTCTTCCGACTTGACGACATTGGCGGCGATGAGCTGGCGGAAATAATCGTTGGCACTGTCGCCACTGAGACTCAGCGGCGAGCCCATTCTTTCGGTCACGGCCTTGGCCGTTTCCTTGTCGGGAAAGCTGCCATATTCATTATTGAATTCGATCATGGAGGCCATCAAATTTTTGCCGTTGCTGATTGCCGTCATTTGATCCCCCTTTTTGATCATTTTGATCAGGCGCGGTGTGGCAAGGCCGGCGAGCGTGACGATGATGACGATAACGACGAGAAGTTCCACCAGAGTGAAACCGGCTCGCTGCGAATTAACATGCATTTTCATTGTTTGGTCTTCCTGTATTGGTTGGGGATGGGGGTGCGCGGACTGAGTCGAACGAATCCCATAATGCAGGGAACCCGCCCGCTCCATGAGACGCTGGGCGAAGCTAGCCCATCCCCGGGCAGGGGCAAGGATGAATTTTACGCATTTTGGGAAATTCCCCTGCACGCTCATCCCCGGGGTTGCCAAATCCTGTCTGACACGGCATGCTCGGGACGTGAAAATCCACAAGGCCATCATCACCGCCGCCGGCAAGAACCAACGCTCCCTGCCACTCCAAACTCTGGTGGATCGCGACGGCGAACCCAAATCCGCACTCGCCATCCTCGCCGAGGAAGTCATCGGTGCCGGCATCGAGGAAATCGCCGTCATTATCAGCCCCGGCACCGAGAAATCCTACGCGGCCAGCGCCGGCCCGCATGTTAGGCGGATGCACTTCATCGTGCAACCCAAAGCGCTCGGCTACGGCCACGCCGTCCACTGCGCCAAGGATTTCACCGGCAACGATGCGTTTCTGCTCATGGTGGGCGATCACCTGCACCTCACCCAAACCGGCATTTCCTGCGCCCAACAACTCATCGCCACCGCCCACAGCGAGAAATGTTCGGTCTCCGCCGTGCAAGCAACCCATGAACGCATGTTGCCCTACTACGGCTGCGTGGGCGGCCACCGCGTGCCCGGCCGCGAGCGCCTCTACGAAGTGGAAGCGGTGATCGAAAAACCGACCCCCACCGAGGCCGAACAAAAACTCGTAGTCCCCGGTTTGCGGGCGGGCCGCTACCTGTGCTTTTTCGGGTTGCATGTGTTCTCCCCGGCGATCATGGGGATTCTGGCCAAGCAACTGGCGCGGCCCGAGGCCGCGGGTCCCGCCGACCTCACCTGCGCCTTGGCCGAATTGGTTAGGTACGAACGCTATCTGGCCCACGAACTGGAAGGCACCCGCCATGACATCGGTCAACGCTACGGACTCTTCAACGCCCAGCTCGCCCTCGCCCTCAGCGGCAAGGACCGCGATGAAGTGCTCACCCAGATCGTGGAACTGCTCGCCCAAACCCAAGCCTGAGCCCCATCCCTCATGTCACGCCTGATTCCGCTCATCACCGCGCCGGACGCCGCCACCCGCGACCAGCCACTCGAGACCGTCTGCGCGCCGCTGGACGCGGCGGACTTGCTCGCCGAAGCCGCCGCCCTCGATGTCTTCCGCCGCGCCAGTGACAACCTCTACGAACGGGTGCGCGCGCTGCTCTTCCTCCACGCCATCCACCGCTTCTATCTCCCCGCCAGACTCGCCGCCGCCCCGCCCGCCCCCCACCCCGGCGGCATTCCCTTCAACGGCTACGAAAACCTCCTGCAGCGCCGCTTCGAGGAAGCCATCGATGTCTTTCTAACCTATCAACAGACCGCCGGCCCCTCCGACGCCATCGCCAGCGCCTTGGCCGCCGCCTATCATCGGCTCGCCTTCCAGACGCTGGCGGATCAAGTCCGCCGCAGCGTCCGCAGCATCCGGGGCAACCAATGGATGTTCCGCATGGGCCATCCCGCCGACCATCCGCTGCGGATCCGTCCGGAATTGTTAGCGCGGGATCCGGCGACCGGCGTCTATCCGATATTGCGGGAGCGCACGCCGGTGCGCATGGACCTGACCCACTGCGGGTGGAGTGACATCTTTTTTCTGGGGATGGATTTCCCCGAAGGTGCGAAGGTGCTCAACATCTCGGTGGATTTGGCCGTGCATGGAGCCGCTGGCGTGCCCAGGCCGCCGGTGGAAGCGAGCTTGCGCGTCATCGACGAGCCGGTGTTGCGGCTGACCAGCGTCGACCTCGGCTGCACGGCGGAAATTTCCAACCTCAATGAAGTGTTTGATTTTGCCAAGGACTACCTGGGCTTGCTCAAGGCGGCGGTGATTGCCAGCGGGCTGGTGCCGTCCGGCATCGAAGGCTCCGGCCAAAGCCTGGCGGATTTGCTCGCCGTGGTGGTCGGCGCCGGACGCGGCCTCGAACTTGTTAGCAACGTCAACAACATCCCCAAGGGCTCGCGCCTCGCGGTGTCCACCAACCTGCTCGCCGCACTCATCGCGGCCTGCATGCGCGCCACCGGCCAGACCAGCTCGCTCACCGGCCCGCTCGCCGAAAACGAGCGCCGCATCGTGCTCGCCCGGGCCTTGCTCGGCGAGTGGCTTGGCGGGTCCGGCGGCGGGTGGCAGGATTCCGGCGGCGTCTGGCCCGGCATCAAACTCATCGAGGGCGCGCTCGCCCAGGATGGCGATCCGGAATTTGGCATCAGCCGCGGCCGCTTGCTGCCCGATCACCGCTTGCTGGATACCACCGAGGTCCCCGCGGCAGCCCGCCAAAAACTCCAGGATTCCCTCGTCCTCGTCCACGGCGGCATGGCCCAAAACGTCGGCCCCATCCTGGAAATGGTCACCGAAAAATACCTGCTGCGTTGCGGCCGGGAATGGCAGGCGCGGCAGCAAACCCACGGCATCCTGCAGCGCATCCTCACGGCCCTCCAGACCGGTGATGTGCAGGCGTTGGGGGCCGCCACCAGCGAGAATTTCCGCCAGCCCATCCAAACCATCATCCCCTGGGCCAGCAACCTTTACACCGAGACCTTGATCGAAAAAGTCAGCGCGGAATTCGGCGCGGATTTCTGGGGCTTCTGGATGCTTGGCGGCATGGCCGGCGGCGGCATGGGCTTTATCTTCGCCCCGCAGCGCATGCACGAGGGCCGCCAGAGATTGTTGGAAATCATGACGGCAACCAAGCGGACCCTCGAGTCCGCCCTGCCCTTTGCCATGGACCCGGTCGTGTATGACTTCGCCATCAACGAGCGCGGCACCTGGTCGGATCTGCTCCGCGGCGCCGAGGCCCTGCTGCCTGCCGGCTATTACAACCTGAGCATTCCGCCGCTGCTGCGCAAACCCCGCAACCAACTGGCAGCCCACCATCTAACCGAACTTAACCACTTCGCCAGCGCCTGCCGCACCCATCCGCTGCTGCGCGGCACCGTCGCCGCCCTCTTCGATTCCATCCTGCCCCGCCACCACTCCGACAGCGGCCCCGCCGAATCCCTCAGCCACCTGCTCGATCAATTCGGCTTCGATGCCGACACCCACGAACAAATCCGTCAGGATTTGAAAGCCGGGCGGCTCGGCCTTGCCCAAAACCGCCTGCCTGCCAATTCCGTCATCGAGGATGTGCTGGAGGGCGATCTGCTCGACGCCACCACCCCGGACGCGCTCCCGGACGCGCTGCGCCAACGCGGCCTCAACGCGCTGCAGGCCGGCGAAGTGGCGGTGGTCACGCTGGCCGCCGGTGCCGGCTCGCGCTGGACCCAAGGCGCGGGCGTGGTCAAAGCCCTCCATCCGTTCTGCAAGTTGGGCGGACGCCACCGCTCGTTCCTCGAAACCCACCTCGCCAAAAGCCGCCTCACCAACCGCCTCACCGGCACTCCCCTGCCGCACATTTTCACCACCAGCTACTTCTCCCACGACGCCACCGCGCGCTTTCTAACCGATCACAGGAACTACGGCTATCAAGGCCCGTTGCTGCTCTCCGCCGGCAAATCCATCGGCCTGCGCCTCATCCCGACCGTGCGCGACCTGCGCTTTGCCTGGGAGGACATGCCCCAACAAATGCTCGACGTCCAACAGCAGAAAGTGCGCGACAGCCTGCGCACCGCGCTGTTGCAATGGGCGCAAGCCACCGGCGAGGCAGGCGACTACACCGACAACCTCGCCGCCCAGTGCCTCCATCCCGTCGGCCATTGGTATGAAATCCCCAACCTGCTCCGCAACGGCACTCTGGCCGCTTTGTTAGAAGAGCGCCCGCAACTCCAGCACCTCGTCATGCACAACATCGACACCGTGGGCATGACGGTGGACCCGGCTTTGTTAGGCCAGCACCTTGCCAGTGGCGCGGCGCTCACCTTTGAAGTCATCACGCGCCGCCTGGAGGACCGGGGCGGCGGCCTCGCCCGCGTCGATGGCCGGCTGCGTCTGGTCGAGGGTCTGGCCATGCCCCGCGAGGAGGACGAGTTCAACCTCTCCTACTACAACAGCAACACCTGCTGGATTCACATCGACCAACTGCTGGCCGCCTTCAAGCTGAGCCGCGCCGATTTGACCGACCCGGAAAAAGTCAGCCTGGCGATCCGCACGCTGGCCGCGCGGATGCCGACCTATATCACCCTCAAGGATGTCAAAAAGCGTTGGGGCCACGGGCAGGAGGATGTTTTCCCGGTCTGCCAGTTCGAGAAACTCTGGGTCGACATGAGCAACCACCCGGACCTGAGCACGCGCTACATCGCCGTGCCGCGCCTGCGCGGCCAACAACTCAAGGACCAGGCCCAGCTCGATGGCTGGCTGCGCGATGGCTCGGCACAGCACCTCGAATCGCTCTGCGCGTGGACCTGAGGCGGGAGCGTGGTTAAAAATCCGGCGCGCTCGGGGGTTGCAGCCGGCGGCCCGGCGGGCATAGGCTGGCCCCGATGCAAGACGTTACCCGCCGCTGGATCGAGGCCGATCAGGCCCATTGCTGGCACCCGTTCACCCGCCAGGCGGATTGGTGTGCCCGGGGTCATGAGCCGCTGGTGCTGGTGCGCGGCGAGGGCGTGTGGTTGTGGGATTCGGAAGGCCGGCGCTATTTCGATGGCAATTCCTCGATCTGGACCAATATCCACGGCCACGGCCATCCGCACCTCACCGCCGCCATCCGCGACCAACTCGAACGCGTGGCACACACGTCGTTTCTCGGGTTCACCCACCCCGGTGCCGCGGATCTGGCCGCACGCCTGTGCGCCTGCTTTCCTAACAATTCGTTAGAGCGGGCGTTTTTCTCCGACGACGGGTCCACCGCCATCGAGGTCGCCCTCAAGATGGCCGTGCAATACCGGCTGCAAACCGGCGCGCCGGAGCAGCGCGGATTCATCGCCTTTGCCAACGGCTACCATGGCGACACGTTAGGTGCGGCCTCGCTGATGGGCGTGGGCCGGTTCTTCGAGCGCTTCCGCGGGCTGGGCTATCCGGTGCATCACGTCGCCGCTATGGAGGAACTGCGCACCTTGCCTGACAACATGCTTGCCGGCATCGCCGGGGTGGTGATCGAACCGTTGATCCAAGGAGTCAATGAGATGCGGCCGTGGCCCGCGGGCATGCTTGCCGAACTCCGCGCGTGGTGCGACACGCAGGGCATCCATCTGATACTGGACGAGGTCATGACCGGCTTTGGCCGCACCGGCAGCCTGTTTGCCTGCCAGCGCGAAGGCGTCATCCCGGATTTCCTCTGCCTCGCCAAAGGCCTCACCGGCGGTTACCTGCCCATGGCCGCCACCCTCACCACCGGCGCCATCTATGACGCGTTCCTCGGCGCCGCCGACCGCGCGTTCTACTATGGCCATAGTTTCACCGCCAATCCGTTAGGATGCGCGGCGGCCCTGGCCAGCCTCGAGGTGTTCCAACAGGAACAGACGCTGGAACTGTTGCCGGACAAAATCGGGCACCTGCGCCAGGGCTTGGCGGCCCTGCAAGCCCGTCATCCCGTGATTCACGACGTCCGCCAGTGCGGATTGATCGCCGGCATCGAACTGCGCCGGCCCGATGGCGAAAAATTCCCGCCAGGCGAACGCTTCGGCGAGGCAATCTGCCACGCCGCCCGCGCCCACGGCCTGCTCACCCGCCCGATCCTCGACACTGTCGTGTTATTGCCGCCACTCTGCGCCACCCCCGCCGAACTCGATCATGCGCTGGCCGCGCTGGATGCCGCGCTGGGCGGCGCTTGACCCCAAGGAATTGCGCGCCGTGCGCGCTTTTTCGAATGATCCTGCAATCCAAGGCTTGACACCCGCCCGCCCCGGCCCTAATAGCTGCGCCACGCCAACGCGTACGGCGGGGTAGCCAACCGGTAAGGCAGTGGTTTGCAAAACCACCATTAATGGGTTCGATTCCCATCCCCGCCTCCAGCGATTTCCTTGTAGATCAAGGAAATCCACCATTCCTCAAGCCGCCCCCCGTGCCATGTGGAGCGGACCCTTATCCCGCGGATTCACCCCACCGATCGTCCCGATGGTGTCCAGACGCGATGTCAGCGCTCTCTTCATGGCCAGGGATTGTCTCGTCATGTGGGTAAAATTGTTAGAAATCCGAATGTTGGATAGGGGAAAATCAGGGGGGAAAACTTGGAGAATGCGGGGGGTGCCGATCCGCATCGGCACCCCCCTTCTCTCCCGGAGATAAACCAATAACTCCGGTAAACTGTTAGTCAATGGTCAGTGGCCATCAGTGAAGACGTTGGCAGCATCTACCCTCTTCCCCAATGACCAGTGACTATTGACATGTGACTGTTGCCTATTTCACCGCCTTGGCGCGGAGGAAGCCCTTGCCAGTGAGGCCATTGGAGCCCTCAAGTCTGAAGCTGACGTATTTGTAGTTGACCGCATCGGTGAGTGCCGGCAGACCGGCGCTGATGGCCGTCACCGGAGTCACCGTGGCATTGAAGCTGGCCGAGGCCAGGTTGGTGGTGCTGCCCTCGATGGAGTAGGTGATGCCGTCAACCATGGGGGCTGTGGCGGGTGCCCCGGCAGTGAAGGTCTGGGTGTTGACGCGCACCGCAGCGGTGAGGACCAACTCCTTCTTGCCATCCAACGTGGTGTCGGACTGCAGGCTATAGACCTGGCCTTTGCTGGTCGGGTTGGTCGGGTTGCCGTTGAAGGCATACTCGGCGAGGTTGCTCGCACCATCCTTGTCGGGGTCGGCGTCGGGGGCCGGGTCCGTGGAGGAACCGGGGGTGCCGGTCAGGCCCTTGGCCGTGGCCCATGCGTAGTAATCGGCCACCGCGGTGAGCTTGAGGGTGACGAACTTGTCGCCGGTAGCTTCCAGCGGCGAGTTGGTGCCCTTGGTGGTGTCATTGTAGTTGATGGTCCAACTGTTGCCTCCAAACAGGTAGGAGGTGTCATCGATGTAGCTGTTGAAGCCACTGGTGACCGCCGTGCCGGTATAACTCAACAAGGTGAGCTTGTTGTTAAGCGCCCAAGTGCCCGCCGAGAGGTTGGCCCCGGTCAGGTCCAGCGTCACACTCGTGAGCGAGAGCCCGCCACCCACCACCATCAGGTCGGCGGCGGTGGTGGTGGTCGCTTGATAGGCGAAGGTCGAACCGCTGTTGAGGGTCAGGTTGCTGGTGGAGGCCAGGCTCTCCACAAGGGAGCCGCCCGGTGCCAGGATGCCGGTGACATTCAACGCGCCGGTAATGGTGCCGGTGCCGCCCAAGGTGGTGGTGCCGCCGGTGACGGTGACATTCCCGGTGGTGGCGCCATTGACGAGCAAGGTGCCCGCCGTGACCGAGGTGTCGCCATAATTGTTCGTACCGGCGAGTTCCAGGATGCCGCCGCCGCTCTTGGTCAGGGTCTTGCTGGTGCCGGTGATGTTGCCAAGCGTCAACTTGGTACCGCTCACCGCCACTGCCAGATTGTCAGCCAGGGTGATCGGGGCGCTGATGCTCTGCGTGCCAGCGGTGACGTTGATAGCAGCCGACCCGCCCGCCAGCGTGAGGATGGACGATCCGGTCAACGTGTAACCGTCAGCGGTGATGCTCAGCGCCTTGAGGGTGGAAGGCACGTTCAGGGTGACAGCATGGTTGCTGGTGGCACCAAAGGTGGCGGTGTCCACGCCGGTGGAGAGGCTGTCCAAGCCCGGCGCGAATGGCACGCCACCGCTGACCGAGTCGCTCCAGTTGCCGTTGGCGTTCCAGTTGCTGCTCGACGCGCCGCTCCAGACCATGAGGCCGGAATAGACGCCGATGCTGTAGGGCGCACTCACCGACGTGGCCGGGGAGAATTCCGGGTTGACCACGGAACTGATGCTGCCGCTTGAGGAACTGACCAACGCCGTACCGGTGAAGGAACGGGTGAAGCCGGTGGCGTCGCTTATGCTGTTAGAGCCGCCGCTCAGGACAATGCCGTTGGCATCCGCAACCAGGCTCGCCGCCTGCACCGTCGTGTCCTCGGTGTCGGCATGCGCACCGGTGCCGCTGCCGCCGTAGCTATAGCCATAGGCGTTGGATGGGATGTTGACGGACGCTCCCGCATGGTAGGTGCCAAGCGCCGTGGTGGTCGGGGCCGTGACCGTGCGGCTGCCCACCACCGACGCGGTGTAGCTCGCGCTGGTCAAGGTGGCCGGCGTGTAGCTGAAGCTTTCCGCATTCACCGGCGCCACTGAGACGGTGGCGGTGCCACTGCTGGCGGCACTGGCGATACTGGCGCTCTGGCTGCCGAGCGTGCCGGTAGTGGCCGTGCCATTATAGGTCGTGCTGCCGATGGTCACGTCAGTGAACAGGTTGTGCCCGCCGGCGCTGGTGAAGCCGAGCGTCTGACCCGTTAGGGAAAGGGTCGATCCTGCCAAGCGGCGGCCGATGTCACCCAAGTCAACCGCGATGTCAGCCGAGCGGTCCGCCACGACCGTGCCGCTGACGTTGATAGTGGCATTGCCATTGTCGCTGCCCAGGCTGGTGCCGGCCGTCGTGGTTGCCAGGTTGTCAATCGTGACGGTACCCGCCTTGGGACCGACCGTGCTGGTGTTCACGCCGACATTGATACCCGAGGCGTGGAGCGCGCTGAGGGTGCCGGGGCTGAGCGTCGAGGTCGTCGCATCGGCGCCGGCCACCACGCTCGCGTTGGTCACGCTGGCCTGGGTGGGACCGGCGTTGAGTGCGATGCTATCCGACGGGCTGGAACCTAGCAGCACGCGTCCGAAATCCTTGCTGGTGCTGGTCATTTCCCCCGATGTCATCGGCTCTGTCGAGCCCACCCACAGCTTCGAGCCGTTGATATCCTGGACATTGAGGATGATGTTGTTCGTGGTTTGGGACAAGCTCAGCGTGTAAGTACCAAGGGTTTGGCTGCTGAGGCCGAAGTTGGCCAGGCTCGAACCAATCAAAGGTGCGTTGATGAGGGTGTACGTTCCGGGGGTAACGGAACCACCCGGCGTGCTGAAGGAGAACAAGTTGGTCCCGCTGGTGGTGGCTGCGGCACCGAAGGTCAATTGGTCGTAGTCAGTGGCAAGGGCACCCAGGTCAAACTTCAGAGTGGCACCGCTGAAGGTGGCGGCACCGCTGAAGGCCAGCGTGTTATACTTCGTGTCCTGCAGGTCCAGGAAGGAACCATTCGCCAAGCTCAGGGTGGCACCGCCATTGAGGGTGGTGCTGCTGGAGGTTTGGCTCACACCAAACGTCGCGCCGCTGGCCACACTGACCGCCGTGGCAGCCAGTGAGCCGCCTTGGCCGATCTTGAGCGCCCCGCCATTGACGGTGGTGGCTCCGGTGTAGAGGTTGGTGCCGGAGAGGACCACATTGCCCGCCGTGACGAGGCCGGACGCCGTGGTGTTGTCGTCGATGGCGGCATTGACGGTGAGGACCTTGCCGGCATTGTAGTTGGTGAGGACCAGGTTGCCGCCCGGAGTCGCCGACTTCAGGGTGCCGTCGTTGGATGCCGCACCGATGGTGAGTGCTTCCTTGCCGCTGGCGATCATGATGCCGGTGGTCAACAAGGTGTTGCCCGAGCCGATGCCGACGGTGCCGGCCGTGGCGGTGTTCTGCAACAACGTGTTCACCGTCGTGCTGGCGGCGCCCAGGCCGATGTTGCCCGGCGTGCCGACGTTGGTGTTGATGCGAACGTTGGTGCTGGCACCATCCGCAAGCGTGCCGCTGTAAACATCGATGTTGGTGTAGCCGCTGTAGGCGGTGATGGCTGTGTCGGCGGCACCGGCGTCTACCGATTTCGCCCAGTCGGTGCCACCCACCGTCGCCCAGGCACCGAGGATCCCGTTGGTGTTGTTGGTATCCGTATCGGCGATGCTGGCCGCACTGAAGTTCACCATGGCCGTGCCCGGCGTGTTGGTGAGCGTGTTCATGCGCAACACCGACGAACCGCTGGTCCGCTTGATGTTGTTAAGGCCACCGCTGAGATCGGTGGATCCCACCACCTCGGTGTGCGCGCCGCCACTGAGTTCAACCGTGCTGCCGCCCAAGGTGAGGGCCGCGCCATCCGCCAGTTTGGTGGTGCTGCTCGTGTAATCGAGGCGGAGCACACCGGCGTTGACGGTGGTGGCACCGGCATAGCTGTTAGAGGCGCCGGCGAGGTTGAGCACGCCCGTGCCGAGCTTGACCAGGCTGGCCCCGGCACCGGTGATCGTGGAGCTGATGTTGAGCCCGACGCGTGCGGTGGTGGCATTCTGATAGTTGCCTTCGGGCAGCGCGCTGACCGTGACGTTGTGCGCGGTGGCACCGAGGTCGAGCGTGCCGGAGTCAATGAGCGGCGTGACCGCTGCATTGGTCGGTGTCGAGGTGATGTTGCCGGTGAGGGTCAGCGTGCCGGTCTTGGAGCCGAAAGCAGTACCGCGATAATCCGCGGCTGCGGTGATGGTGCTGTAGGGAACCACCGTCGGAGTGCCCGTGCCGCCGTTGCTATTGAAGACAAGACCGGCCAGGGTGTTGGTGCCGCACAGGTTCAGCGTCGCGTCGCCGTTGAGAGTAACGACGTTACTCGAATGAATCTGCCCCTGGTAAGTGTTCATCGTGACGGTGCTACCGCCATTGATCACCAACCCGTTGGCACCGGAACTGGCGGTCGCGTAGGGGACCGTCACATCGCCTGAGTTGGTGGCACTAAGCACAACGTGACCAGCTCCGTCGACGTATGTTCCACCGGTGTAGGTATTAATGGCAGTCACACCCAACGCTCCATACATTCCGTAGCGCAGGTTGCTGTGGAAGACCGCGCTAACCGGGTTGCCATTATCCACAATCACTGAATTAACATTGTTGACCGATCCGTTGTTGCCGTCCCTCCTCATGATGAAGAGTTCCTGCGTCAGTCCAGAGGTGATGCTTCCACGTGCGGTCGGGGTGCCGAAATGACCATTCATGATCATCATGCCACTATTCACGGTCAGAAGATCGCCCCCGGTCGGCGTTCCACCGGTAAAGGCGATTGTCCCTTGATTGAAGGAATTGATGACCATGGGCGCGGCGACCGTGCCGCCATTTTGGACATTGCTGGTGCCTGTGGCGCCGGTGAGGCCCGAATAGTAAGCCGGGAAGCCGGCCGAGCCGAGTGAACCGAAGCCCTGGCCGGATGTGTAGCCCACAATGTTCCACGAATCGACAGCTTGAGTGCTAACCAAGCCGGGCACGACACCATTGATCGGGGCGAGGTTGCCACTGAGCCCGCCGGTGACGAGGAGTCGTGGATTATTACCGGTTTGCCCGAGATCACTGAAGACGTTGACCACCGCTCCGGTGTTACGGGTGAGGCTGGCGAGCGTCAATACAGTGCTCGCGCCGGTGCCGCTTACCACCTGAATGCTGTTCCAACCCGAATTGGCCGTTACTGCGCCGAGGGTCTCGGTCGTGGCGGTTGAGGCACGCCCGCTGAGGGTGAGGGCACCGCTGTTGAGGGTGATGGCCTTGCTGTCGTTGACGCGGTCGTTGTTGTTGGCCGTGCCGGTGTTATCCAGGCTGAGGGTGGCGCCATTGACGGCGAGCGCACCGAGCGCGCTGGACAATGTGCCGCCATCCTTGAGGGTCAACCCGCCGCCGACCACGCTGACCGTGCCGGTGGTGGTGGGATTGCCCGTCAGGATCAGGGCGTTGGCCCCGGCCTTGGTGAAGTTGAGCGAGCCACCGATATTGCCGGCGTAGGTGCCGTTGGCCGCGTTGGTCGTGAACGTCCCGCCGGTGCCGGTGACGAGGCCGCCGGTGCCGGTGAAGTTGCCGACATACTGGCTGTTGCTGCCGAGGTCGAGTGTGCCGCCGTTGACGGTCAGGATGGTGGAAGGCAGGGTATTGTTGCCGCCCGCGAGGACCAGGGTACCGGCGCTGACGGTGGTCGAACCGGCGTAGGTTTCCTGCGCGGAGAGGACCCATTTGCCAGTGCCGGACTTGACCAACGAACCGGCCGATATCACACCGGCAAAGGTGTTGGCGTCGGTGTTGGTGCCGGTGAGAGTCAGGGCTCCACCATTGGGGAAGGCCGGACCGGTCAGATTGGCGAAGGTGATGGCACCGGTGCCGGAGGCATCGAGGTTCATCGCGGCACCACTGACCGTGAAGCGGCGGTCCGTGCTCGCCGTGGCGCCCGTGTATTGGAAGGTCGTGCCATTGGCAAACACCAGGTTGGCGGCGTCGCTGCTAACCAGACCGAGCGGGCTGGCCACGCCGCCGTTCGGCAGGTTGCTTACCGCCAGGGTGCCGGCGAGAACTTTCGTCACACCGGTGTATTCATTGCTGCCGCTGAGGGTCAGCGTGTTGGCGCCGAGCTTGGACAGCCCTCTGGTGGTCGATGCGACGTTCGAAGCATAGACAAAGTCGCCTGCCGTGGTGTCGATACCGACGAAGGAACTCGCATTGTTGGTCACATTGACCAGCGTGCCGGCAAACAAGCTCGTGACGTCCGCTGCGCTGAAGAAGCCTGCGCCGCCCACACCCAAGCCCAAGGTGGCGTTGGCGAGGACCGTGGTGGTGCCCGTGGCGGGCTGGGAAGCCGCCTGCCCGTAGATCATGGTGGCGCCACCGCGGACGTTGGTCCCGAGGTCGTAGGTATTGACACCGGATAGGGTCACCGTGCCGTTGGTCAGGTCGAGTCCCCCATTGGAGACATCAGCCGAGACGGTCATCGGCGATCCCACGGCCGAGCCATTCTCGATGGTCCGCGTTCCACCGCCCAAGCTGAGCTTGCCGCTGATAAATTTGGCCTGCGACGACCAAGAGTCCACGGCAATATTGGCATTGCCCCCGGCGGTCCCGGTGATGGTTAGAGTTCCCACACCTGTGGTGAGCGTGGACGTTTCACCCACGTTGCCCAAGCCGAACCAGATCCTGCCGACCGTGTCGTTATGGCCGTTGAGGTCGATGGTGCCGTTGTGGGCGGGGCCCACTCCAACCGTGTCAGCCAACTGGTTATCGAGATTCCAGCGCACCGTCGAAGTGCCGTCGGCGACGATGCCGCCGGTGAAGTCGTTGGTGAAGGCCGCATTGTTGAGGGTCAGTGTTCCCGTCCCGGTGGTGGTGATAGCGCCGGTCCCGGTGATTTTCCCGTCGAGCTGTGCGCCACTGTTGAGGGTCAGCGTGCGGTTGGCGGCGCCCAGATCCATCGTTCCACCCAAGGTCAGCTTGCCGTTCTTGGTGGCGTTGCCGAGAGTGGCATTGCTGGTGAAGGAGACCGCGTTGAGGAGGGTGCGGGGCGCCGTGCCATCCGAGGTGATCGTGGCGTTATTGATGACCAAGCTGCCTTTACCGAGGGCACCACTGGTGATCGCGCCAGCCGAACCGACGCTGTCAACGCCGATTTGAAGATTGGTGCCATTGAGCGTCGTGCCGCCGTCGTAGGTATTGGCGCCGCTGACCAGCAGGGTGCTGCCGCCGAAGGTCGTGTTGCCAGTACCACTGAGCAACCCGGACAAGGTCAGACTCGCGCCATTGAGATACTTGAACGAGGAATTGTTCAAGAAGGTGATGTCGCCGCTGTAGGTGCCGGCCGTACCAAAGCTGCCGTTGATCTCGAGGATACCACCGCCGTTGACGGCGGTATTGCCGGTGTAGCTGGTAGTGCCGTTGAGGGTGACCTTGCCGGTGCCGGACTTGGTGAGGCCGCCGCTGCCGCTGACGCTGGCGGCGACGCTGGTATCAAACGCACCGGTGAAGGACAGGGTGTAACCGGCGTTGGCGATGGTGGCAAGCGTACCCATGGCCAATGGGCCGCCGGCGGCATCGATTTGGCCGTTGGCCCCGAGGGTGATCGGCAGATTGACGGTTTGCAGGTTGGCGGCATTGTTGCGGATGATGTTGCCAGCGGTGCCGGTGAGGGTGACCCCGAGACCGGTGAGCGTGTGCGATCCGATGGTTTCAAAACCGGTGCCGAATTCCAGGTTGGCGTAGGATCTGCCGGCAATGTCATTGTTGGCGGTCAGGTTGCCGGTGGTGGCGATAAACAAGAGCGACTCCGAACCGATGGGGGCGTTCGAATCATTCCAGTTAAGCGCGGTGCTCCATTTGGTATCGGCGCCGCCACCGTTCCAAGTCGGGCGGACGGCGGAAGTGCCGATTTCCAGGTGCATGAATTTGTTGGAACCCACGACCACGGTGCTGAAGTTGTAGGTCTTGCCGCCGGTCCGGTTGAGGATCAGCGTCGGCGTGGCGGCGATGTCCACCCCGGTGTATTCAAAGAGGTCATACGAACCGTTGGAGTTGAAGGTGGTGGTGCCACCCGCCTGATAGAGGTTGATGCCGCCGCCGTTGAGCGCCAGCGCATCCGTGCCGGTG
The DNA here is from genome assembly GCA_903826205.1 of Akkermansiaceae bacterium. Classification (GTDB taxonomy): domain Bacteria; phylum Verrucomicrobiota; class Verrucomicrobiia; order Verrucomicrobiales; family Akkermansiaceae; genus Luteolibacter. The sequence continues at coordinate 40,980 of CAIKDP010000031.1, read as the reverse complement.
ACGTGGAACAAGTCGTTGGTCGAGCTGCCGAACTTGAAGTCGATGCTGCCCGAGGTGAGCGTCAGGCTGGAAGCCGTGAGCGTGCCGACGGTGGAGATATCGGCGCCGGTGGCGAGGTGGCCGGCGGCGTTGGCGACGGTGATGGCGCTGTTAGGCAGGGAGCCATTGACGCGCAGGGTGCCGCCGGTGATGGAGGTCGGGCCGCTGAAGGTGTTGGTGCCGCCGGTGAGGATGAGTTCGCCGGTGGTGGTCTTGTTCAGGCCTGCGGTGCCCTGCAACGAGGCAGTGACCAAGCCGGCCTTGCCAGCGTAGGCGGAGCCGTTGTTGGAGATGACGCCGTTTTGGGTCGTGCCGCCCTGGAAGGTTATCAGGCCGCCGATGCTGGCGGTGGTGCTGCCCAGATCCAAGGTGCCTTGCGTCACGGTGATGCCCGCATTGGTGGTGAAGCCGCTGAGGGTCAGCTTGCCTGCGCCGGCCTTGGCCAGCGTGCCGCCGACGCCCGAGAGGCTGCCGGAGAAGCTGGAATCGGTCGCGTCGCCGACGGTGAGCGTGCCAGTGCCAAGGAGCACTTGGTGGCCACTGGCGGCGCTGTCGTTAAAGCGGCCGATCTGCTGGGAGGTGCCGTTGACATCGAAGATGGCGCCGGAGGCCATGGTGACGACGCTGTCGGTGGGCAGGAGCTGGCCGGCGCCGCCGTTGATCTTGAGCGTGCCATTGGCGATGGTGGTGCCGCCGTTGTAGGTCTGGGCGGTGGCGAGGGTCAGCGTGCCTACGCCGGCCTTGGTCAGGCCGCCGTCGGTGCCGCTACCGGCATGGGTGAAGGCCTTGTTCAAGGTGACCGCGTAGCCGTTGGTGTCGATGGTGGCACCACCGGTCTGCACCGCGAGCAACGTGGTGCCGCCGGCCAGGTCGGAGTTATTAGCGCCGAGCTTGAGGGTACCGCCGTCGAACTGGACCGTGCCGGTCAGGTTCATGGTGGCGGCGGCGGCGGTGATTCCGCCGCTCAAGGTGACCGTACCGCTGGTGGCCAGGGTGGCGGCAACGAGGGTGCCGGGGCCGACCAAGCTGGTGTTGTGGGTCAGGGTGGCCGTGGTGGTGACGGACAGCGGGCCGCCGGACTGGACGCTCAGGCTATGAGCATCGGTGGCGTTGCCCAGAGTAAGGGACTTGACGGTGGTGGCCGCCGCGGGACCCGTGACCACCGCACCCAAGGCGCGGGAAATGACCACGTCGTTATTGATGCCAGGAGTGGCACCCACCATGGTGACGCCGCTGAGGACAAAGGTCTTGCCCACCTTGGCGATGGAGCCGCCGCCACGCACGGTCGGCAGATCCCAGTTGGCGATCGTGCCCCAGGTACCTGAGGCGCCGTCGATCCAGTTGGCGGCACCGGCGGGAGCCGGGCTCACACCCGGAACCGGGGAGTTGACCGGATCCGTGCCGGTCCAAGTCATGATCGTGTAGGTGCCGCCGATCGGGTTGGTGCCCAGATCCACGAGGTTGACCTGCACATTGGTGCCGATGGACAGATTGCCATTGACTTGGACGAGTCCGCCGGTGCTGGCCGAGGTGGCACCCCACTGATAGACCGAGTTCGATTGGAGGTTGAGCGCGACGTTGCTGCCGCCCGCGCCGATCGTGAGGGTGCCGCCGCCGTCGCCGGGCCGGATCGTGCCGCCATTCAAGGTCACGGTGCAAGCCCCGCTGGAACCCTGCAGGTAGCTGCCGGTGCCGCTGAGGGTGGCGCCGAGGGGAGCGGTGACGCTGCCGAGCACGAGGCTGTTGTTGGTCAGGGTGGTGCCGAAGGGAAGCGCATAGGCGGAAGATCTGGCCGAGACATCAAAGGTGCCCGGAGAGGTCACGGTGATCGCCGAGGTGGCGGTGAGCGCACCGCTGCCGCTGAGGGCCAGCGTGCCGCCGTTGATGAGGGTGGCGCCGGTGTAGGTGTTGGCACCGCTGAGCGTCTGCGTGCCGGAGCCGCTCTTGGTGAGGCTGACCATGGAGGCACCGTTGCCGATGACGCCGCTGAAGGTTGCCGTGCCACCGCTGAGGGTGAGCGTGGAGCCAGTGGCACCGCTATTCGTCACGATGCCGCCGCTGCCGCCGGAGTCGGAGAGCGAGAGCACTTGTTGGCTGACGCTGTTGAGATCGAAGGCGGAACCCGCAGCGATCGAGAGCGGCGTGGTGATCGGCAGAGCGCCGGTTCCCGCACCCGCGCCCCAATATTTCGCCTGAAGGTAGGCTTCGGTCTGCGCCCGCTGCTCAGCACTGAGCACGCCTGCATAAATCAGAACTTCGCCGATGTCCACATTTGAGAGTTCTCCACCCTGGGAGCCGTTAAGCTCCAGCCCGCCAGCGGGACCATTCCAGGCACCGTTGACAGAGGCAAGCTGCCGCACAGCGGAAGGATTGCGGCTGTCATACACATACATCGTGGTGTTGGAGGCGCCAATGGTGGCCTCATACATGTGCGGCTGGGTGTCGGCGGCAACGTTGCCTTGATAGACCCAACTGTTGAAATGGAAGTCGTCCATGGCGCCGTTATAGTAGCCGAACAAGTAATTGCTGCTCCGCGCGCCGAACACCCGCCCGTTGGCACCACCGTTCATTTTCGACACCGTGAACATGGTGATCGATGTGCCGTAATCGACGGTATTCTGCATGAACTGGCTGCTGGTGAAACGCACCATGGCCTGACCATTGAGGGCATTTGGGGTATAGGTGCCGTTACCGACTTCCGTGTTCCCGGTTCCGGTCTGACTGGCCCATGCGGTGATGGCATTGCCCGTGCCGAAGGTCATCTTCGAGGTGTCATTGGCATTGAGCCAGAGGCTGCTGCCGCTCGCCGGCGTGACGTCAATCAGTTTGAGAGTCCCGCCATTGACGACAGTGGCACCATCGTAGGTCTGCACTGCAGAAACCGACAACGTGCCGGAGCCAGTCTTGGTGAATGAACCGGTACCCGCAACCGCCTTGCTGAGCGTGACCGCATCGGCATTGTTGAAGGTGAGGTTGGCGCTATTGGACAGGGTGATGCCGCTGGTGCCGTTGATCGAGGCGCCGCTGCCACCGTTGCCGATTTGCAGCGTGCCGCCGGTGACGGCGGTGGCCCCGGTATAGACTTGGGTGCCGGTGAGCGTGAGCGTGCCGGCGCCGGCCTTGGTGAGACCGCCGGTGGTGGCGGGTTGCGTGCCGGAGACCGTGAGGTTGGTGCCGGCCTGGGTCACATCGAAGCTGGCGGTCTTGCCGGCATTGATGGTGAAGTTGCGGTCGGTGCTGGCCGTGGTGCCGGTGTATTGGAGGCCGCCGCCGTCAAAGACGAGGTTGCTGGCCGCGCTGGTGGCGGACCCGAGGTTGCTGCTGGTCACGCCGCCGTTGCCGATGGTGGACACGCTGAGGGTGCCGGCGCCGAGGGTGGTCGCGCCGCTTTGGCTGTTATTGCCGGAGAGGGTCAGCGTGCCGGCGCCGGTCTTGGTCAGGCCACCCACACCGCTGAAGTCGGAGCTGATGCTGATGTTGTTGGCACCGGTGTTGACGCCGCTCGTTCTGGAGAGAGCGATCGTCGAAAGGGTGATGCTCTGGTTGTTGGACGAGTTGTTGGTGATATCACCCGGCAGGGCGATCCCATTGCCGCTCAGGGTGAAGGAGGAGGCACCGGCATCGAAGATAATGCCAGCGAAGGACGTCCCGGCACTGAAGTCGTTGGAGGGCGTGGTGCGGGTGGATCCGGCAAAGTGCAAGAGCGCACCGTCCGAGATCGTGCCATTCCAGTTGCCGGAATTGGTCCAACTGTCGTTGGCGGGACTGCTGCTGCCACCGGTCCAGGTGCGGATGTTAGAGACAACCAAGTCCAGCGTGGTACCCGAGTAGTTGAGGACATAGCCTTCCTGGGCGGCTGCGCCGCCAAGGTCTTGCAAGGTGTAGTTGCCGATGGCGGAGACGCTGCCATTGTAACCGATGAGCGGGTAGGTGTTGGACGCCAGGCCGGCGGGCACGCGGATGACCGTGCCGCTGGCGGCGCTCAGGTTGCCGGTGACGTTCAGGAAGTCCTTGGTGAGGGTATCGGTGATGTCGAAGTAGCCGATGGCACCCGCGCCGAAGGTCAGGCCACCGGCGAGGTTGAGGGTACCGATGGTGCCGATGTCGCCGCCGGTGATTTCGTTGACGCGGTTGGTCGCGGCCGTGGCATTGAGGGTCACCAGGCCGTTGATGGTGCCGGTGCCGCCCAGCAGCGCCGTCGTGTTATCGATGGTGCTGGCAACGGTCAGGGCACTGGAGGCGTGGGTGCTGCCATTGACCAACAGCTTGCCGCCGTTGAACGTCGTCGCGCCGGTGTAGGCGTTGGTGCCGCTGAGCGTCAAGGCGCCGACGCCGGTCTTGGTGAGGCCGCCTGAGCCGCTCATTCCGCCGCCGAGGGTGATATTGCCCGCGCCGGTGACCGTGAGCAGGTTGCCGGCGTTGGTGACGGCGCCACTGACGGTCAGGGTGCCGGCGTCGCTGCGGAACGTGGCCGCGCCGCTCATCGTGATGGTGCGGTTGACGCCGAGGTCATAGCTGTTGGCCGTGGATTGCAGCATGGTGTTGGCACCCATGCTGAGGGTGTTGGTCACCGAGGTGGCATCGCCCAAATTGGCGGCGCCGCTGATCTGCAAGGTGCCGGCGCTGATAGTCGTCGGGCCGGTGTAGCTGCTGGTGCCGCCGAGCGCCAGGGTGCCGGTGCCCGCCTTGGTGATCGCGTTGGCGGTGGAGCCGATGCTGATGGCACCGCCGAGGGTCAGGGTGCCCGCATTGTTGACCGTAATGGTGCGGGTGGTGCCAGCCGCCGTGCCCAGCGAGATCGCGCCCGTGCCGAGGTTCAAGTTCCAGTTATTGTCCGCGCCGTAGGTGAAATTGGCGTTGATCGTGATCGGGTTGTTGTTCGCGTTGGTGATGCTGCCGGCAACATTCTGGTTGATGTTACCGCCGTCGATATTGAGGGTGCCTGCGGTGGCACCGAGGGCGGTGGCATTGTTCACATAGAGGGTGCCGTTGTTGAGGTTGACGCCGCCAGCGAAGGCGTTGGCACCCGAGAGCAAGAGGGTGTTGTTGCCATTCTTGGTAAGACCACCGCCGCCGGTGATCGCGCCGGTGATGTTGATCGTCTGCGTACCGGTGAGGGTAAGTTGATACCCGTTGGTGGGCACGTTGCCATAGACATTCAACGCCCGGCTAGCGGCATTGGTGTTCGTCCAAGCTTGGGGAGCCGCCAAGGCGACATTGGGATAGAAGTGGAGATCCTGACCGTTGGAGTCCAAATCCGTGATGCCGCCGCTGCCGATGGTCAGGGTGGAACCGTCGGAACCGAGGTTGATCGGGTTGTTGGCACGGCTGGGTTGGTTGTACGTCAGGCTCTTGATGCTCAGGTCCGCACCGAGGGTCGAACCCCAGGCATCCTGGTTGAGACTGGAGTTGTAGAAGAAGACGTCGGTGTTAGGGCCGGGCACGAGTGGCTGGTTGGCTCCGCCCGAGATTGCCACCCAGTTGCTTTGGGTGGTACCGTTGGAGGCCGCCCACACATTGCCCGCACCGCTGAGACCGCCCTTCCAGTAGGCGGTGGGCAACTCCGTGGCGGCGCTGACGACCGTGGTCAGGTCCGTGGCCGTGGCGGTGGGTACAGCGGCGGTGAAGTTGGTGTTGTTGTAAACAAAGCCCAACGAATAGGTGGCGGCGTTGAGGCTGCTGGTGCCACCGGCGCCATTGGCCGCGTGGACCAGGGTGTAGGTGCCCGCGCCCGGGGTGGTGCCGCCGACGCCGTAGATATTGACTTTGATGGCACCGCTGGTGGCGGTGGCATTGCCCGCTACGTTGATCGCGGCAGAGCTGGTGGTGGAACCAATCGACGTGCCGAGGGTGGTGGTGCCGCCTGAGGTGAGGGCCAGGTTGCCGCCGATGGCGAGTGCCGCGTTGGAGGCCGCAAAGTAGTTCAGAGCCGTGCTCTGGGCCACGGAGACGTTATTGCCCGAACCGGTGCCCAGACCACTGGCATCCGTGACCTTGAGGGTGCCGCCGGTGATGCTGGTGGCGCCGGTGTAGGTGTTGGCGCCGGTGAGGGTCAGGGTGCCGCTACCGGCCTTGGTGATCGAGTTGGCGGTACCGGGGCTGCTGATGACGCCGCCGAGGGTGAGTTGGAAGGCATTATTGACGGAGATCGTGCGGGTGGTACCTGGGGTAGTGCCCAGAGACACCGCGCCGGAGCCCATATTCAGGGAATTATTGGTTCCGCCGCCAGCGGTGAAATCGGCGTTGACAGTCACTTGGGGATTGCTGACCAGAGTGACCGCATTTTCCGTGTCGATCGAACCGCCGTTGAAGGTCAGGCTGCCAGTGCCCATAGCGCTGGCATTGTTGAGGAAGAGCGTGCCGGCATTGATCACGGTGCCACCGCTGTAGGTGTTGGTACCGCGCAGATAGAGGCTCTGATTACCGCTCTTGACCAGCGTCAGGGCGCCAGTGTTGTTCACGATCGGGGCGGCGAGGTAAACGTCGCCCTGATTTCCGGTGGTGATATAGAGGTTGGCCGGGGCCGTGCCGACCTGCCGGATGACGCCACCAGAGCTGTTGATTTGCCAGTGGTTATTCGCGTAGTTGAGCAGGCCGTTGGTCTCGAGGTTGAAGGCACCCATGGTCAACGTGTCATTGTTGCCGACGTCGCGGAGGGCGGCGATAGTGCGATTGGCCGTCAAAGTCTCGCTGCCGCCGGTGCTGAAGGTGCCGCTGCCCATGGTGTAGGCGTTGGAGGCATTCGTCCAGGTCGTTTCCGACGTCTTGGCGATGTTCGCCGGGAGGATTCTGCCGGAAGCATCATAGACAGCGTAGTCCTGTTGGTTGCCGTTATCGACGCCGGCGGTAGCCCACGCACCGATGATCTGGCCGGCCGGGGTGGCGGAGCCAAACGCGGTGTTTTTGATGACATTGGTGGTCGCGTTCGGCTGCGTCGTCGGCGCGGAGAAGGTGATCACGGAGGTGCCGTTGTGAGTCAGGCCGCCGAGGGTCAGCAACTGAGTGTTGTTGGCAACGGACGCGGAATTCTGCTGCAACACCACGTCGAACTGGCCGCTGTTGGTGGTCACCGCACCGATCGTCTCGGCGTAGTTGGCGTTGCTGGTGGTCGCATTGTTGACGTAGAGCTGACCGCCAAGGGTGGTGATTGGGGTGCTGTCGCCGACCCGGTTGACGTAGCTTTCGTTGGCGTTGTTACTAACCAACTGCAGGTTGCCCTGATTGATGGCGATGCTGGAGGATCCGGCGATCGAACCGCCCTGGCCACTGATGTAAATGCCGCCGCCATTGATAGTGGTTGCACCGGTGTAGGTGTTGGCACCGTTGAGGTACATCTGGTAGCCGCCAGTCTTGGTCAGGCCGCCGGAACCGCTGATGGCGCCGTTGATGGTGGGCGTGTTCTGGGCCCCGAAGGCGTTGATCGTGAGCAGGTTCCCCTGGTTGTCCACATTGCCGTTGATGTCTAAGAAATTCCGTCCGTAGTTGGGCGGACTGACATACGGGCTATTGACCGTCCAAGTCTGGGCCGCAGCCAGCTTGATATCGGGATAGAGGGCGATATGTTGCTGATCCGGAGCGCTGAGCAGATTGAGGCCGCCGCTGCCGAGCGTCAGGCTGTAACCGTCGTTGTTGAGGGTCAGCGAGTTGGTGACATTGGTGGTATTGATCGTCAGGCTCTTGATGCTCATGTCGGCACCAAGGTAGGAGGTCCAAGCCTCGTTACCGGCCGGGGAGACTCCCAGGATCACGTCGGTGTTGGCACCGGGAATGAGGGCCTGGGCCGCTCCGCTCGGAGCGGTGGCCGACCAGTTGCTCAGCGTGCTGCCGTTGGAAGCCGCCCAAATGGTGGTCGCGTTGGTCAGACCGCCTCTCCAATAGGCGGTGGTCAGGGCGGTGGCACTGGTGACGGCAACCTGCAGATCGGTGGCGGTGCGGGTGAAGGCGCCGACCGTGAAGTTCGTGTTGTTGTAGACGTAGCCGAGGGTCGGCGCGGTGGTCGGATTCAACGAACTGCCTGCACCGCCGTGAATGAGGGTGAAGGCGCCGGTGGCCGGGGCCGCTCCGGGGACGCCGAAGATATTGATGGTCTGCGGACGATCGGCGATGATGGCTTTGCCCGTCACGCTGATCTGTGCCGAACTGGTGCCGACACCGCCGGTGGAACCGATGGCGGCCCCGAGGGTGGCGTTGTTGTTGTTGATCGCGCCGATGAAGGTCAGATCCCCGCCGATGGCCAACGCGGCGTCCGCAACCGGGTTGTAGGTGAAGTTCGGGGCTGTGGCGGACGTCGCACTGTTGTTCGTGTTCGGATAGACCGTGACCCCGGCGGTGTTGCTGCTGCCCAAGGCATTGGCGCTGCGGGCCATCAGGGTGCCGCCGCTGTTGACCATGGTCACACCGGTGGTGCTCTTGGTGCCGTTGAGGATCAAGGTGCCGGCGGTGACGATCGTCGCGCCGCTGTAGCTGTTGTTGCCCGAGAGCAGCAGGGTGCCGGCGCCGTTCTTGGCCAGCCCGGCAGTGCCGGTGATGACGGCGGAGACGTTCATATCCGGACCCGCGTTGGCGCTGTCGTTGACGTTGAAGTCGCGGACCGCATAAGAAGGCACGCCGGTGTATTGATTGATGCCGGTGTTGTATTGGGTCAGGTTGGCCGTGCCCAAGGCCAGATTACCGGCGATCGTCGCGGTGTAGGCGGCGGCGTTGCTGTCGAATGTCACGGTGCCGCCGAGGGTCAGGGTCGCCGCGCCGGTGTTGATCAGGGACCAACCAGTGGTGGCATTGAGGCCGCTGTTGCCGAGCACCGCGCTGCCGCCCATGTTGAGCGTACCGATGCCAAGGTTGATATTGTTGGTGGCAAGGTCGAGGGTGGCGGTGTTCAGACTGATGTTGCTGGCAACCGTCAGGTTGGTGCCCGCAGGAATTGCGCCGACAGCAGTCGGACGGAGGATACCACCCACGATGGCGGTCGAACCATTGTAGCTGTTGGCCGCGTTGGTAAGGGTCAGGGTGCCTGCGCCGCCCTTGATCAGGCCGCCACCGGAAACGGTGCCGCCGCTGGCGCTGGTGCCGGCGCCGACGCCGGTGCCGCTGAGCAGGCTATCGAACTGCACCTCGCCATTGATGTTGATGACGCGTGAAGCAAAGCCGAAGTCAATCGGGGCGCTGAAGGTCAGCTTGCCGCCGGCGGCGCCGGCACCGAGGTTGGCGCTCACATTGCCACCGCTGGCGCTGCCGCTGAAGACGACCGGATTGATGATGGTGCGGGCGGTGGTGTCGGAGACCAAGCCGCCGCCGTTGAAGACGATCCGCCCGGTGCCGATGGCACCACTGGTGATCGAGCCGACCGTACCCACGGAATTGACGCCGATCTGCACGGCCCCACCGCTGAGAATGGTATCGCCGGTGTAGAGGTTTTGGGCGGCGAGGCGGAGGTTGCCGCTGCCGGTCTTTTCGATGGAGCTGATCGCGGCGCTGTTGCTGATGACGCCGCCAAGGATCAGGGCTGCGGAATTGGCAACGTTGATCGTGCGCCACGCGCCCGGAGCGGTGCCCAGCGAAAGGGTGCCGTTGAGGGTCAGGTTGTAGTTGCCGGTGGCACCATAGCCCATGTAGCCGTTGAGGACCACCGGGTTGGTGAAGGCGGGAAGCTGCACGGTATCATTATCGAGCGTGCCGCCCGCGAAGGTCAGGGTGCCGGTGCCCAGCGAGCTGGCACCTGCCGCACTGACGATGAGCGTGCCGGCGTTGAGGACGTTGCCGCCGGTATAGGTGTTGGCACCGCGGAGGTAGAGGTTCTGGTAGCCGCTCTTGACCAAAGTCAGGGCACCGGTGTTGTTGGCGATCGGGGCGTTGATGTAGATGCTGCCCAAGTCACTGGTGGTCACATAGAGGTTCGCGGCGGAGGTCGTGTTCTGACGGATCACGCCCGTGGTGCTGTTGATGTTCCAGATGCCGTTGGAGTCGTTCAACAGGCCGGCGGTATCCAGATTGTACTGGTTTAGGTACAAGTAGTCGCTGCTGCCGACGTCGCGCAGGGCCATCATCGTGCGGTTGCCGGTGAGGGTGGTGCTGCCGCTGCCGCCAGTACCAGGAGCGGTACCCGTGGTGAAGGCGTTGGCCGCATTCGTCCAGGTGGTTTGGGCCGAGGCGGTGATGTTCGCGGCAACAATGTTGCCTGAGCCATCATAGACCGCATAGTCGCACATTTGGCCTTGACTGAAACCAACGGTGGCCCATGGGCCAAGGATCACGCCGCCAGGGAGGTTTTGCCCGGAGCCGGCACCGCTCGCGCCGGTCACCTTGATGGTGTTGGTGGTGGTGTTCAACCCGGTCCTGCCGGTGGTCCAGTTGAGTGTGCTGCTCGGCGCCGAGAAGGTGACCACCGAGGAGCCATTGTGTGTCAGGCCGCTAAGGGTGAGCGTCTGGGCATTGCCGCTGCCGGTGTTCTGGTCGTTGTTGAGGATCGTGTCGAACTGCCCGGACTCAAGGGTCAGCGCTCCGGTGGTCTGGGTGTAGATCGTGCCGGCGCTGGTGGTGTTATTGAACTGGAGGTTACCGCCGTAGGAAGCGATGCCAGCGGCGCTGCCGACGCGGGTGCCGAGGTTCTGCGTAGCGGTGTTGGTCAGCAGCAGCGAGGCCCCGCCGCTGATGGTGATGCTGGCGGACGGGTTGATCGAACCGAAGTTGCCGCTGAGTTGCAACTGGCCGCCGTAGATATTGGTCGCGCCGGTATAGGTGTTGGCTGCCTGCAGCGCCATCTGGCCGCCGTTGGTCTTGGTCAGCGCACCATTCTGGAGTACGGAGGTGTAGGCAAAATTCACATCCGGGTTCGGGCTGCTGTCAACCACGTTGAAGGTTGCGCCGCCGTTCATATCCACCGTGACGTTGGAGAACGACGCCGTGGTCGGGGGCAGATTGCCATTGTACGGGTAAACGTAGGCGAATGCCGAGGCCCCGCCGGTGAGCGTCAGGGTGCTGTTACCCAGCGAACTGGTGATGTTGGACGCGCCGTTGGCATATAGCGAACTCATCGTCAGGTTGCTCAGCGACTGGTTGAAGCCGCCCAGGTCAAAGGTGGCCGTACCTTGGACGGCGACCACCGCGAAGGGATTGGCCGCGGGGATGGCGCCGGCGACGCCCAGCTTGAGGGTGCCGTTGCCGACCAACGTCGGGCCGGTGTAGGTGTTGGCGGCCGAGAGCATCCAAGTGCCGGTGCCGGACTTGGTCAGCGAGGCCACGCCGGTGTCGATGACGCGGGCGAAGTTGCCCAGCGTGCCGCCGCCGTTGAGGGTCAGGTTGAAGCCGCCGCCGGTGAAGGCGCCGGCACCGTTGACCAGGACATTGCCACCGATGCTGCTGTTGCTTTGCAGGGTGATCGGGCCGGTCCAGCTCGCCACGGTGCCCGCGCTGTTAGTCAGGGCGCCATTGCCGTTGTTGCCATTAAGGAAGAGCGGCTCGGCGGTGTAGATCGTCATCCCGCCCAGATCGAGGGCGGCGTTGTTGCTGTTGACATAGGTTCCGCCGGCAACCGTGCCCAGCGGGCTGGCACCAGGTGCGCCGGCACCTTGCAGGTAGAGCGTGCCGTAGTTGATGGTGGTGTCGCCGGCATAGCTGTTAGCTCCGGCAAGATTGAGCGTATTGCCGCCCATCTTGGTCAGGCCGCCGGTACCGCTGATGACACCGTAAAGACTCACAGATTGGCCCGCAGCGGCATTGACCGTCAGCAGGTTGCCGCTGTTGTCGATGTTGCCGTTGACGTTCAGGATGCTGTTGGACAGGTTCTGGTTCGGCGGATTGCCCGTGTTGAAAGCCGGGGCATTCAGCGTCCATGTCTGGGCGCCGTTGAGCTTGAGGTTGGGATTGAGGGTGACGGGTTGGCTCTGCAGGGTGCCGAGCACACTGATGCCGCCGGTGCCGATGGTCAGACCGTAGCCGTCCGCACCCAGGCTCAGGGCCGTGTTGACGAAGTCGTTGACTGTCAGGCTCTTGATGCTCATGTCCGTGCCCAGGGTCGTGACACTTGGCGAGGCCGCAGCAGCGGTGCCGCTGACCGGAGCGTAGAACGAAACGTCGGCCGTCGGACCGGGAATGAGGGTCTGGTTTGCGCCGCCATAGGAAGTCACCCAGTTGCTCTGGTTCTGGGCTGCGTTGGAAACCGCCCAGACTTGGGTTGCTCCGGTCAGGTTGCCCTTCCAATACGCCGTCGAGATGGGCGAGGCGGTGGAAACCACCGTCGTCACATCCGTGGCCGTGGCCGTGGGAGCGGCGACTGTGAAGTTGGTGTTGTTATAGACGAAGTTGATGCCCCAGCCGGTACCGGTGCTCAGGGCGCTGCCCGCGCCGCCGTGGATCAGGGTGTAGGTTCCGGCCGTCGGCGTGACGCCGTTGATGCCGAAGATGTTGGTCTTCATGGCCGCCGCGTTCACGGTCGCCGCGCCGGCGACGTTGATCTGGGCGCTGGTGGTCGTGGCGCCGATGGAGCCGCCGATGTTGGTGGTGCCACCGGTGATGACCAGGTTGCCGCCGAGATTCAGGGGGGTGTCCGTGAGGGCATTGTAATTGAGGGTCGTGTTGGCGGCCATCGTCATGAAGGCCGTGTTGCTGCTGCCACCCAGGGCATTCTGGTTGCGGGCGACGATCGTGCCGCTGGTCAGCGTGGTCGGGTAGCTGTTGGCGTTGCTGCCGGTGAGGAACACACTGCCGCCGTTGACCAGGATGCCGCCGGTGAAGGTGTTGTTGGCCGAGAGCTGCAGCATGCCTGCACCGGTCTTGTTGATGCCGATGCCGGTGCCGGAGATAACCGCGTTGATGTTCAAGTCGGCTCCCGCGTTGGCGCTGTCAGCCACGACAATGTTACGGGCAAAGTATGGCGTGGCGTTGATGCTGTTGAGCACCGGGCTGTTGACCACCAGGTTGAGTGTGCCCAGGTCCAGTTTGCCGTTGATAACCGAGGAGTAGCCGGCCACACCAGCGAGCAGATTGAGGTCGCCGCCGAGGGTCAATGTGGCAGTCCCCGTGTTGATCAGCGACGAGCTGTTAGCGGCGGCATTGAAGGTGCTTTGATTGGCGTAGATATTATTGGAGGCGCCAAGGCTGAGCGTGCCGACCGTGAGATCGATGCTGTGGGTGGCCAGATCCAGCGTGGACGTACCATAGGTGGTCGTGTTAGTCACCACCATGTTGGTGTTGGCCGGAATGGCACCGACAACCGTCGGCCGCAAGACACCGCCACCCACGACGGTAATGCCTTGGTAGCTGTTGTTGGCGTTGGTCAGGGTCAGGACGCCGAGGCCGGTCTTGGCCAGGCCGCCGCCGGCGGTGCCGCTGGTGCCGCTGACGATGCCGTCAATCTGCACATCGCTGGGCATGTCGATCCGGCGCGGGGCGATGCCGAGATCAAAACCGCCACTGAAGGTGAGTTTGCCGTTGCCGGCCGCGTCACCCAAGGTGGCGCTTTGGGTCTGGGTGCTGCCATTGAAGGTGACCGGGTTGAGAATCGTGCGGGGGCTGGCGTTGAAGGATGCGATGGCACCACCGTTGAAGACAAGGTTGCCCGTGCCGAGGTTGCCGCCAGCCAGCAGGATCTTGCCACCTCCTACAATGGTGTCGCCGGTGTAGGTGTTAGCCCCCTTGAGAACGAGGTTGCCGCTACCCGTTTTCTCGATCGAATTGACCGTAGTGCCGTCGCTGACGACGCCGTTGAAGACCAGGTTGGAGGAACCTGATACATCAATCCTGCGCCACGCACCCGGCGTCGCCCCCAACGACACCGAATTGCCGAATACGATGTTATTGGAACCGGTGGAACCGATGCCCATATAGCCGTTGATAACCACTGCATTGGCGAGGGTCGGCAGTTGCACGGTGTCATTGTCAAGCGTGCCGCCGGCAAAGGTCAGCGTGCCGGGGGCGCTCAGCGAACCAAGCCCCGCCGCATTTTGAATGAGCGTCGTGCCCGCATTGAGCACTACGCCGCCAGTAAAGCTGTTGACGCCGCGCAGGTAGAGGTTCTGATAGCCGCTCTTGACCAAGGTCAGGGCGCCAACGTTGTCCACAATTGGGGCGTTGATGATGATTCCACCCTGATTGCTGGTGGTCACATAAAGGTTCGCGGGAGCCGTGCCATTCTGCCGGATCACACCGCCGGAGCTGTTGATGTTCCAGTTGTTCTGGGTGTAGGCGAACAGGCCGTTGGTCTCCAGATTGAAGGTGGCCAGGTTGAGCGTGTTGTTGTTGCCGAGGTCGCGCAGGGCGGTGATCGTACGGTTGCCGGTGAGGGTCTTGTCGCTGCCGCTGCCCAAGGCAGTGCCCATCGTGTAGGAGTTGGTCGATGTGGTCCAAGTGGTTTCGGCCGAATCGGTAATACCGGCGGGGACGATCTGACCAGCCGCATTATAGACCGCATAGTCCGTGTATTGCTGGTTGTTGATGCCGACCACTGCCCAAGGCGCAATGATCTGGCCAGCCGGGGTTGCCGAGCCCACCGCAGCCGTGTTCACGATGATGTTGGTCGTGGTGTTCGGCGCGACGTTGTTGGCACCGGTAAAGGTGATGACCGAGGAGCCGTTGTGGGTCAGACTGCTGAAGGTGAGCGTCTGGGAGTTGGTTGCGCCGCTGGTGCCCGCGCCGCCGGCCATGTCGGTGTTCAGGATCGTGTCGAACTGCCCGTTGTTGAGCGTCAGCCCACCCACGGTTTCGGCGTAAACGACGCCCTGGTTGGAAGTGTTGCTAAACTGGAGGGAACCGCCATAAGAGTTGATGCCGGCGGAGTCCTTGACGCGGTCGATGCCGGTCTGGTTGGTGGCGTTGGTCAGAAGCAGCGAAGCGCCGTTGCCAATATTGATGGCTGCGGACTGGTTGATGGTGCCGAGGTTGCCGTTGACTTGGAGGGTGCCGCCATAGATGTTGGTCGCACCAGTGTAGGCGTTGACGCCTTGCAGGTTCAAGGTGCCGTTGGGATTGATCTTGGTCAGTGCCCCGTTCTGGATAGCCGAGGTGACGGTCAAGCCACTGCCGGTGCCGACATTAAAGGTCGCGCCGCCATTGAGATCCACGGCGTTGACGGAGATGGTCGCCAGGCCATTGGTCATGGCACTGGAAACATTGTTGTAAACCAACGCCGTGGCGCCACCGGAAAGCGTCAGGGTGCTGAGGCTGGCCACGTTGGTGTTGGTCACGGTGGACGTGCTACCTTGAACCAAGCCGCTCAGGGTCAGGCTGCCGAGATTCTGGCTGAAACCGTTGAGGTCAAAGACAGGGATGCCGCCAACTTGGAACAATGTCATCGCATTGCCGGATTTGATGGCGTTGCTCTGGCCGATCTTGAGGCTGGCGTTGGTGATGCTGGTGGCACCGGTGTAAAGATTCGCTCCATTGAGCAACAAGACGTTGTTGCCCGCCTTGGCCAGGCCGGTGGTCGAGCCGCCGTTGCTGATGACACCGCCGAGGGTCAGGACGTTGCCATTGACCGTGAGCGTGCGGGTGGTGCTGGTGGCGCTCGTGGCGGCACCCAGCGTGATCGCGCCGGTGCCGAGGTTCAGGGCCTGGCTGCCGGTGAAGGTGAAGTCGGCGTTGAGGGCGACCGCGTTGGCGTTGGTGTTGATGAGGTTGCCGAAACTGCTGTCGAGTGTGGCGCCCGCGCCGCTGAGGGTCAGGGTACCCGTGCCCAGGGCGGTCGGGTTGCCCAGTTGCAGCGTGCCTTGATTGACCGTGATACCGGCGGTTAAAGTGTTGTTGCCGGAGAGATTGAGGACGGCCGTGCCGTTCTTGGTGATGCTGCCGCCCGCGCCGCCGCTGATGGCGCCGATGATGGTTTCCGGGTTGGCACCGGTGACGGTGAGGGCGTTGGTGTCGAGGGCCACATTGCCATTGACGGTGAAGGTGTTGCCGGAATAGTTCGACCAGGTTTGGGCGGCACCCGCGGCGAGGCCCGCATTGAAGTTCACAGTTCCTTGGGCGAGCAGTTTGATGCCCTTGGTGGCGACATCCGGAGTAATCGTGAGTGTGTAGCCGTCCGCGTTGATGTTCATCCCCGCCGTGGACTGGTAAGTCAGGCTCTTGATCGTCATGTCCGCGCCCAGCGTGGAGTTGGCAGGCGAGGTCACGCCGGTGGCGGAGAAGATCACGTCCGCACCGGAACCGGGGACCACGGAACTGATCGTGGTTCCAGCCAGATCCGAGGCCCAGTTGCTGGCGACGGCGCCGTTGGAGGAGGCGGACCACACGGTGTTATTGGTCGTGCCGGTGCCCTTCCAGTAGGCGGTCGACAAAGCCGTGGCGGTGGTGACCGTGGCCTGCAGGTCGGAGGCGCTCTTGATGAGCGTCGAGCTGACAGTGAAGTTCGTGTTGTTGTAGATTGTTCCCAGCGTGTAGTTGGCGTTGCCGAGGCTGCTGCCGGCGCCGGCGCCGTGAACCAGGGTATAAATGCCCGTGCCGCCCGCAGTTTGGCTGAGGCTGTTGCCGAAAATGTTCACGGTGATGGCTGAGGCGGCGGTCGTCGCGTCGCCCGTCACGTTGATGGCGGCGGTGGTTAGATTGGAACCGATGGTCGCGCCAAGGGTCCCTGCGCCCGCAAAGCTCAGATTGCCAGTGATGGCCAACTGCGCGTTCCCAAGCGCATTGTAGGTCAGGTTGTTGGCCGCAGCGTTGGCGACGGTCACGCCGGCGGTGTTGCTGACGCCGCCCAAGGCACTTGCGCTGCGGGCGATGAGGACGCTGTTGCCGCTGATCGCGGTCGCGCCGGTGGTGGTGTTGGCACCGGTGATGAAGATGGTGCCACCCGAGGTGAGATTGGTCGTGCCGGAATAGGTGTTGTTGCCCGAGAGCAGAACCATGCCGTTGTTGTTGAAGGTCAGATTGGAGCTGCCTCCGCCGGAGATGACCGCCGAGACGACCAGGTCAGGTGCCGCCTGCGTGTTCGAGCTGTTGCCGACATTGAAATTGCGGCTGGCCGCGCCGAGGTCGAGTTTGCCAGCGACTATCGAGGCGAAGGGGTTGGAAGTGGCATCGTAGGTGAGGTCGCCGCCGAGAGTGAGCGTGCCGGCACCGGTGGTGACCATGGCCGAACCGGTCGCGTTTGCGGCTTGCGCGGCATTGTTGACAGACAGGGCGCGCCCGCCGAGGGTCAAGGTGCCGATGGTGGCGCTCTGGCCGTTGAGGTCGAGGATCGCCCACTGATTGCCAGTGCTGCTGGCGACGACCACATTGGTTCCGGTCGGCAGCGTTCCGCTGGTGCCGAGTTTCAAGGTGCCAAGGCTGACATTGGTCTGATCGCCGTAGGTGTTGGCCGCATTGAGGATGAGGGTGCCGATGCCGATCTTGGTGATGCCGCCGGCCGCGCCGCTGAGGGCTCCGTCGAACTGCACATCGCCGCCGGGGGTGCTGATGGTGCGGACGGCCTGGCCGAGGTCCACGGCAGAGCGGAAGGTGAGCTTGCCGATCGCGGTGGTGTCACCGATGATGCCGTGGCCGGTGAAGGTGACCGGGTTCCAAACCGAGCGGGCTGTGATGCTGTCGGAGGAGATGCCGCCGGCATTGAAGACCAAGGTGCCGGTGCCGATGGCACTGCTGGTGATGCCCGGGAAGGTGCCCGCCGGGTTGGTGCCCATTTGCAGCAGGCCGGCACTGAGGACCGTTTCGCCGGTGTACACGTTGGCACCGCTGAGGACGAGGCTGTTGTTGCCGGCCTTGGTCAGCGAATTGACGCTGGAACCGTCGCTGATCACGCCGCCAAGGGTGAGTTTGTTGGTGTTGACCGTGAGGGTGCGGGAAATGCCGGGCGTGGTGCCCAACGAAACCGCGCCGGTGCCGAAGTTCAGGCTCTGGGTGCCGGTGAAGGTGAAGTCGCCGTTAACAGTCAGGGCGTTGTTGTTGAGGTTGACCATGCCCGCGGTGTTGCTGTCGAGGGCGCCGCCGCTCATGACCACGGTGCCGGTGCCGAGCGCGGTCGTGAACAGGCTGTTGGTGGCGTTCATCTGCACGGTGCCCGCATTAACCACCACGCCGCCGGTGAAGGTGTTCAAGCCAGCGAGGATCAGGTTGCCGCCGGAACCGGATTTCACCAAAGTCAGAGCGCCGGAATTGTCCTGGATATTGGCGTTGATAGTTATGCCTTGGCTGCCCGTGTTGAGATACATGTTGGCAGCGGCCGTCCCCTGCTGCCGCAGGACGCCCGAAGTGGCATTGATAGTGAAGGTGTTGACAGCACCTTGCAGCAAGCCGTAGGTTTCCAGATTGAACTGCCCCTGGGCCACCGTCATGTTGTTGGTGTTGGCGCGCAGGGCGGTGAGCGTCCGGGTGGCGGTGAGGGATTGACCAGCACCGATGGTGTAGGTGTTGGCGGCCGTCGTCCAGGCTGTTTCCACTGAGGCGGCAATCGCTGCCGGCACGATGTTGGTCGAGCCATCGTAAACCGCGTAGTCGGTCTGGGTGGCAGCGGCGGTGCCGGTAGTGGCCCACGCGCCAATGATCTGTCCGGCGGTGGTTACGGACGCACCCGTCACCTTGACGATATTGGTGGTCGCGTTAGGTGCGGTGGTGGTCGCGGAGAAGGTGACGGTCGAGGCATTGCCGGCACCGGTATGGGTCAGGCCGCTGAGGGTCAGCGTCTGGGCGTTGGTGGGCGTGCCCGCCCCGAGCATGTTGACGTTTTCAACTACGTCGAACTGACCATTGGTCAGTGCCACGGAACCGATGGTCTCGGCAAAGGTCACGCCTGCGGTGGAAGTGTTGGCGTAGGTGAGGTTGCCGCCGTAGGAGGTGATGCCCGCGCTGTTGCCCAGGCGATCCACAGCACCCTGGGCGTTGCCATTGGTGCCAAGCGTCAGCGAGCCACCGTTGAAGACAATGCCGGTGGAATTCTTCAACGTTCCCACATCACCGCTGAGGGTGATGTTACCCTGATAGATCGAGGTCACGCCGGTGTTGGTGTTGGCACCGGAGAGGGTCAGGGTGTTGCTGCCGTATTTGGTCAGGGTGCCGGCACCGCTGCCGAGGAACGAGCCGGTGAGGTTCACGCTGCTGATGCCACGGATGATCAGGTTGTTGGATCCATTGCTGATGTAGCCACCGATGTTAAGTGCCTGGCCGACGGTTAGATTATCGTTCTTCCAAGTCTGCGCCGCGCCCAGAATCACGGGCGTGTTGATGGTGAAGGCCGCGGTCGTCGTGTTGTTGGAGTTGTTCTGCAACATCGTGATGCCGCCGGCACCCAGCGTCAGGGCGTAGCCGTCCTGGGCGAGGGTAACGGCCCCGGTATCGGTATGGGTGATGCCGCGCACGCTCGTGTCCGCACCCAAGGTCGCGATTTGGGCACCGCCGGTCCTCGCGACCGTGTTGAAGATCACATCGGTGCCGGAACCGGGGACAAGCGGCTGGTTGGCCAGCGCCAGCGAACTCACGAAGTTGCTCTGGGTGCTGCCGTTGGAAGCGGTCCACACTTGGGTCGCGCCCGCGAGCCCGCCCCGCCAGAAGGCGGTGGTCAGAGCCGTGGCGTTGGTGACGGCAACCGTCAAATCGGTGGCTGTCGCCGTGGGCGTGCCAACCGTGAAGTTGGTGTTGTTATAGACCTTGCCAAGGACATAGGTTGCGCCATCCAAGCCGCTGGCCGCAGTCGCCAAGGTGTAGGTGCCGGCAGTTCCGGTGGTGACACCACTGATGCCGAAGATGTTGACGGTGACCGTGCCACTGGTGGTGGCCGCGCCGGCGACGTTGATCTTAGAACCGGTTAGAGACGAGCCGATGGAGGTTCCGAGAACTGAAGTGCCGGGCAACGACAGCGTACCGCCGATAGCCAGGGCGGTGTTGGTGGTGGGAAAATAGGTCAGGTTCTGGCCTGCGCTGACCGACACGTTGTTGCCGGCACTGCTGCCCAGCGCCGCGGCATTGCGCGCAATCAGGGTACCGCTGGTGACGGTGGTCGCGCCGGTGCTGGCGCTGGTGCCGCCGAGGATCAGGGTGCCGCCGGTGACCGCGGTCGCGCCGGTATACGTGTTGTTGCCATTGAGGACCAAGGTGCCGCCACCCGCCTTGGTCAACGCGTTGACCGTGGTGCCGTCGGCGACGACGCCGCCGAGGGTCAGGACGTTGGCGTTGGCGGTGATGGTGCGGCTGTTGCTGCTCGAACTGCCGGGCAGCGTGCCCAGCGAGATTGCGCCGGTGCCGAGGTTCAGGCTTTGGGTGCCGGTGAAGGTGAAGTCGCCGTTGAGGGTCAGCGGGTTGTTGGCCGGGAAGTAGTTGTTAGCGGTGTTGGTGTCGAGCGTGGTGCCGCCGTAAACGGTGAGGGTGCCGGTGCCCGGCGCGGTGGCTCCATTCAATTGCAGCGTGCCTGCCTCAAGCGCGATGCCGCCGGTGTAGGTGTTGAGACCCGCGAGAATCAACGTGCCTGCACTGCCGTTTTTCACCAAGGTCAGGGCACCGGTGTTGTTCTGGATCGGGGCGTTGATGGTGATGGCATTGTTGCCAGTGGTCACATAGAGATTGGCGGCGGAGGTGCCTTGCTGTCTGAGCACACCGGAGGTGCTGTTGAGCGTGAACGTGCCGGTGCTGCCCTGAAGCAGACCCAGCGTTTCCAGATTGAACTGGTTCATCGTCACTGTTAGAGCGTTCGCAGAACTGCGCAGGGCGGTGAGCGTGCGGTTGGCAGTGAGGGTTTGGCCTGCGCCGATGGTGTAGGTGTTGGCCGCCGTCGACCAAGTGGTTTCCGCGGAGGCGGCGATGGCCGCTGGCACGATGTTTTTCGAGGCATCGTAATACGCGTAGTCGCTCTGCGCATTGGTGGCGGTGCCGACCGTGGCCCATGGCCCGACCAAGGTGCTGGCCGTGGCACCGGTGTTATTGATGATATTGGTGGTCGCGTTCGGGCCGGTGGTCGGCACCGAAAAAGCGACAGTACCGGTGCCGGACTGAGTCAAGCCGGAGAGGGTCAGGGTTTGGGTGTTGCCGGTGTTGGTCTGATTATTCCCTAACACCACATTGAGCAGACCACTCGAGGGCTTCACCGTGCCGAGGGTCTCGGCATAAACCATGGTGCCCGCAGAGGTGTTGTTCCAATTGAAGGTGCCGCCATTGGAGGTGATGTCGGCCGCGTTGCCGATGCGGTTGACCGCGGTTTCCGCAGCGAGATTCGTCAACGTGAGCGTGGCCCCATTGAGGGTGATGCCGCTGGAACCGCTGATCGAGCCCGCCGCGCCGCTAACGGTCAGGGTTCCACTGTTGACGGTGGTGGCCCCGCTGTAGGTGTTGGCTGCAGTGAGGGTCAGGGTACCTGAGCCACTCATGCTGAGGCCGCCCGCGCCACTGCCGATGGCGCCATTGAGGGTGGTGTTGCCGGAGCCCGCGATGGTTAGAAGATACGTGCTGTTGGTCACCCCATTCTGCACCGTCAGCGCATTCGCCGAATTGTTCGTCCATGTCTGCGCGTCCCCAAGCGTGATGGCCACATTCTGGCCGGACGCCGCGGATCCGATCGTCACCACCCCCGCCAGGCTGTTGATCGTGATGCCGCTGGTGCCAATCGTCAGGGTGTGGTCCGTGTCACCGCCTAACAAAGTGGTCGTATTCGTGTTGGTCCCAAGGAAAACCAAGCCCGCCACCGCTTGATCGCCGGTCAGATTGACCGTCTGCGCGGAGTTGACTGAATTGATCGAAAACGTCGCGATGTCCGACGCGCCGGGAATGGCGCTAGGATTGTCACCCGGCAAATTGGAACCCACCAGCGTGGACCAGGACCCGACCTGGCTCCAATCGTTGCCGGTGCCATCCCAATAGATGGTGGCGGACTGCGCGGCATGGGCGGCGCAAAGAGTGACAAGCGCGACGGCGAGGTTGCGGGAACCTTTACGGACGAGTTGGAATGGGGACTTGGATTTCATATGAGTGGTCAGTGTCAGTGGGGCAGCGAACGAGTGGGCGAGGGGTTGGACGAATCGACTGTTAGATAAAATCCATGTCCGGCGCGCAGGCACGCCGGACACCGGACAAATCTAGCAAAAAAGGGTTGGGGCTTTGGGGTTTAGGGCTTGGAAATTAGGATTAAAAAAAGCTGATTGGTTAGATGCTCTTCAAAAGCACCTCCGCAGAACCACTGAGAAAACTCATTTTCCGGCTCCAACCGCAAGAGTCTTTATCAGATATTTTTCAATAGTTGGCTGGAATGCACGCGATACCTGCAATATATGCGGGTATTGCAGGTATTGCAGAGTTTTGGAACCTCACGAACCCACCCGGATCAGATGCGTGAAGGTGCGGATGAACAGGCTGCCATGGGCAATGGCCGGCGTGGCGTGGGTGCCTTCCGGCAAGCGCAAGCGGCCGAGTTCCCGGAATTCGGGCGCGGCCGCCAGCACCACCAGTTCGCCTTTGCGGCTGATCCCGAAGATCCGCCGGCCATCGCTCACCGGCGAGCTATAGGTCGGCCCCGTGACCGATTGGCTCCACGCCACTTTGCCGGTTTTGAGTTCGAGACAACTCACGGTGCCCTGATCGTCCCATAGATAGACCTGACCGCCGATCACGAGTGGCGTCGGCACATACGGGAGTTTGGCCTCCGGCCGGTACAGCAGGCGGGCCGAGTCGCCCTCGATCGCCACCACCGCCCCCTCGCGCGCACCGCCACGCCCGGCGGTCACCCAGGCCAACCCGTCGCCCAGCACCGGCGAGGCACAGATATTGAGCGTGAACAAGCCCTCCACGGTCCAATGTTGCTTGCCGGTGCGCGGGTCGATTCCTGATAGATCGTGGGCGGGGCTCGAAATCACGAGCTCCTTGGCGCCGTCCTTGCCTTGCCGCAGCGCCGGTGTGGCATACGACAACTGGCCGCTTGGCCGCGCGATGCGCCAGCGGGTTTCGCCGGTCTTGCGGTCGAGGCCATGAAGCGCGGCATCGGGCGAGTCCTGGTCATTGGTGACGATCACCACATCATCGACGACGATGACCGACGCGCCCGGACCATGAAGCGCCTTGAAGGCCCCGAGGTCGCGGCGCCACAGTTGCTTGCCGTCGTGATCGAGCGCCAGGACTTCCACGCGGTTGCCGCTGACCCACCCGATGTAGACCGCGTGGGCATCGACGGCGGGTGTGGCGGCGGCCAGGCTGTTGTCGGCGTGCATGCGTTGTTCTTCACAGGGCAGCCAGGTGGTCCACAGGATCTTGCCTGAATCCGCGTCGAGGCAGGTGAGGCAGCGGCGTTTGCCCGCCGCATCCTCACAGGCGGTGAACACCCGCGCGCCCCACACCACCGGCGAGGCATGACCACGGCCCGGCAAGACCGTGTCCCAGCGGATGTTCTTGTCCGTGAGGGCGGATGGCAGCTCCGGCGCCGCTCCGATCCCGCCGCCATCCGGACCGCGAAAACACACCCACTCGCCTTGCGCGGCTCCCGCCAGCGCCGTGGCTAACAAAAATCCGGAGATCCGCGCGTCGCCTGACAGGTTCATGCCGCCGACCCTGCCGCCACGGGCGCCACCTTGTCAATGCGGATTGGAGGAAGGTCGGACAGGTCGGACAGGTCGGACAGGTCGGACAGGTCGGACAGCGCCCGGTGCGCGGGCTGGATTGTCCAGATTTCGTGCTTGTCCCTGCGTGCGTGGGCGCCAACACTCGCCGCGAATGACACCGAACCAAGCAAAAATGATGACCCTGCGGAATGGCAAGACGGCGGCGATGCTGCTGGCAATGGGAGCGTGCCTGTACGGGGCGTTGCCCGCCAGCGCGGATGACCGCCCCCCGGCACCGGCACCCACGGCGGACCTGAGCATGGTGCCGCAACTCAAGGAAACCCCGGAACAGCGCGAGGCACGCCTGAAGTGGTTCCATGACGCGAAGTTCGGCATGTTCCTGCACTGGGGACCGGTGTCCATCTCCGGCAAGGAGTTGGGCTGGGGCCGTTACGCCAACCGGCCGTGGGACATCTATGGCAAAATGCTGCCCAGCGAGCCGGATTACGAATACGACCATCTCTATCAGAAATTCGACCCGGTCAAGTTCAACGCCGACGAATGGGTCAAGATCGCGCAGGACGCCGGCATGAAATACATGGTCATCATTTGCAAACATCACGATGGCTTTTCGATGTTTGATTCAAAGCTGACCGAATATGACATCATGGCCAGCCCCTACGGCAAGGACCTCATCAAACAATTCGCCGATGCCTGCCACAAGGCGGGCATGCGCCTCGGCCTCTACTATTCCACCCGCGATTGGTACAACACGGACTACCTCGTGGGCGACAACGTCAAGTATGACAATTGGTACCGCGGCCAGGTCGAGGAACTGCTCACCAACTATGGCAAGGTGGACATCATGTGGTTCGACCACGTCGGCGGTCAGAACTGGGGCAAGTGGAAATTCGATGAGTTGTTCTCCATGATCTACAAGCATCAGCCCCAGATCATCGTCAACAACCGTGCCGCACGCTTCTGCGGCCCCCGCACCCCCGAGGACAAGGGCCCGCCCTCACCCGAATTCCAAAAAATGACCGATGGCGACTTCGGGACCCCCGAGCAGGCGATCGGCAACATGGACCTCAAAAACAGTTGGGAGTCGTGCATCACCCTGGTCGGCGGCCAGTGGTCGTGGAAACCTAACGGCAAAATGTTCACCATGGAAAGGACGCTGGACACCCTCATCAGTTGCGTCACCGGCGGTGGCAATCTCCTGCTCAATATCGGCCCGATGCCCACCGGCCAGATCGAGGACCGGCAGGTGCTGTTGCTCAAACAGGTCGGGGAGTGGGTCACGCCGCATGCCGAGGCGATCTACGACACGCGCGGCGGGCCGTTCCGCAACGGCAAATGGGGCGGCTCCACCCATCGCGGCAACACAATCTATGTGTTTGCCAAAGAGTGGAAGGGCGACACGCTCACCCTAGGCGCGCTGCCACAAAAAATCACCGCCGCCAAAAAACTCATCGATGGCACCGAGGTCGCTTTCAAACAAACTGATACCGGCGTCGAACTCACCCTGGCCGCCGCCAAACGCATCCCGTTTTACACCGTCATCGCCCTCACCCTCGAGCAGGCGGCGCAAGACGGCGTCGTCATCGACGGCGCGAAATAAAGCGTTTCAGGATTCGCGCAAGCCCGTGGCGATCGGCAGACGGGCGGCGCGGATGGCCGGAAACAAGCCGCCAACCAGGCCGATGAGCGTGGCAAAGGCGATGGCTTGACCTAACAATCCAGGCGTGACCTTGAAGGCGAACGTCACCTGGCTGAACGTCTGCCAGTTGATGGTGGAGGCACGGTAGCCGTCAAACAACAGATAGGCGGCCGTGGCACCAAGCCCGCCGCCAAGCATGGACAGCAGCACGGACTCGACCAACACGGAACACACCACGGGCCCCGCGCCGAAACCCAGCGCCCGCAGCGTGGCAATCTCACGGGTCCGCCCGGCCACCGCGCTATACATCGTGTTGAGCGCGCCAAACAAGGCACCGAGCGCCATCAGGCTGGCTATGAACACGCCGATGGTGGTGATGAACTTGGTGACCGCCGTGGATTGTTCCGCATAGAAATCCGACAGCCGCGCGACCTTGACGTTGAGCTTGGGATCCGTGGTCAGGACCTCCTTGAACTCCTCGAACGCCGCCGCCGAGGTTAGTCTAACATAAACCGACTGGAAGCTGTTGTTGCGATGATACGCGGGTTGCAGCACGGCGGCGTCCGCCCAGATCTCGGATTCGGCGAGACCTCCGTTGGCGGTGAAAATCCCGACGACATCCCAGACGTTCTGGCCCATTTTGATTTGGCTGCCGATATCGAGCCCGGCAAAGGCATGCGCCGCCCCGGCCCCAACAATCACTTCGTTGCGGCCGGTGGCAAAGCGCCGGCCCGCCACCATCTCAATGTTGCCGCGCACGTCGAAGGCACCCTGTTCCACCCCGCGCAAGGGCACGTTCGCGTCGGTTCCGGTCGTGCGCTTCGGCAGGTTGATGATGACAAACAATTCCGCCGAGGTCAGCGGCCCCGCCGCGCCGCGGGCAATTCCCGGCGCGTCGCCAATCGTGCGCGTGGCGTCGCGCTCCAGGCCGCTGGTCATCTCACTGTCCGAGCCGCTGCGCAGCACCACCGCCACCTCCGGCGATCCGGACACGGTCATCGCCCGCCGAAACCCCTGGGCGATGGCCAGCACCCCCACGAACACACCCACCACCCCTGCTATGCCAATCGCGGCGGTGAACGCGGCCGCCTTGCGCTCCGGCAACGCGCGCAGGTTGAACAGGGCCACGGCCAACATTTGGGTCAATACGGACATGCGACGGGAGTTCTAACCTATGAAATCCACCGTGCCAGGCACGTCCGGCGCCTTGGTGAGCACGAGGAACTCCTGGCCGTTTGCGCTTGTGATCAAGCCTGTCATGAGGTTTTTCCCGGCGTTCAGGTGCAAGGTCAGATTCTGCGGCGGTTGGCCGGGTTTGTCGACGGTCACGGCGATGGCGCCACCCGCGCCGGGCACCAGCGTGCCCGTGGCGGCCTCGGGAATACGACCCACCATATACCCATCGTTGCCCACCACAATTTTCTGCCGGGCGATATAGAATTCCTGCGCTTCCCGCACGTTGGTCACGTTGCCCAACCCATCGCGCTCCAGCGTCAACTGCGAGGGCGTCTGAAAGGTGTTGAGCTTCCAGACCCCGGCGAGCTCCGCGACACCCACCATTGCCGGCACCTTGACAAACACTAACAGTTCCTGCCGGTTGCCTGCCTGTTGGAGGTCCACCCCGAGCATTACGTCTTTCGTGGCATTGACATACAACGTCAGCGCCGGCCCCCCGACGTTGGTCACCTGGCCATTCTGATTGCGTTCCAGCGTGAGAGCGCCGGGGGTTGAAAACAGGAGTGTGTTCCATGATCCGGCAAGATTGGAGAGACTTTGCGCGGAAGCGCTCCCGTGACTCAGAATCAAGCAGACCAGCAGCACCAACCGGCGGCGTGTTCCAATGGGATTCATAGCTTTGCAGCGTATGCAATAACCGCCCCATGTCAACCCCGGCTTGTAGAGCCAGCCCGCCCATGACCTCGGCAATGACCACCGTGTGCAACCGCGCCCACTCGGCGCGCTCTGCGGACTTGGAGGGCGGCCGCGTGGTATGGCAGATGCGCGGATGACAAAAGCCGGCTTGATCCGATCCAGCAAGCGTGCGGCCTGTGGTGTCCCGTCACAGGCTTCTCTTCTTCAATCCGCTATCATCGGTACACCCACTTCAATCCCTGAATCCTTGACCCGTTGCTCGCCGTAATTATTCGTTATTTAGCTAATTAATGGTTTTCCGGCGGGCGCGTGGGCGTTGAGGAAGCGTAATAATCCCTGAAAATCCCCGTATGGGAAATGGCTCATCCACCATGAAACCATACATCGATCTAACAACCTTCCACCAGCACCCCTGATGACCAAGCTCCATTCCTTGATGCTGGTGGCGTTGACCACCGGCATGGCCCACGCCACGGTCCGCCTGCCTGAAGTGCTGGGCGACCATATGGTCCTGCAACAGCAAACGGACGTCCCACTCTGGGGGTGGGCGTTTCCGGGTGAAACGGTTTTGATAGAGACCTCGTGGGGTGCCAAAGCGCAAGCCAAGGCCGACGCGCAGGGCACCTGGCGGGTGAAAGTGAAAACGCCAGCCGCACAGTCGTTAGCCAAGGGATTGCATCCGGAACACATCACCTTCACCGTCCCTAACGAAAACACCCTGCAAATCAGGGATATCCTGATCGGCGAGGTTTGGCTGTGCTCCGGACAATCCAACATGGACATGCTGCTTCGTCCCGGTTACCCGCCGGGATGGTGCGCCTGGTACGGGGAGGCATCATGGGAAGAGGAGTCCAAAAAAGCCGAGCGGCCGGGATTGCGCTTGTTTGATGTGGCCAAACGCGCGGCATCCACCCCGCAAGCCGATTGCACCGGCATCCTGCCCAGCATGATGCCGCAGCCCAGGGATGCCACCGGTCTGATTCCGGAGGCACGGCGCGGCTGGCAAGCCTGCACCCGCGACACGGCGCCGGATTTTCATGCGGTGCCCTATTACTTTGGAGCCGCGCTGCAGGAGAAACTCGATGTGCCGGTGGGGTTGGTCACGCCGATCATGGGCGGCACCGCGATCGAATGTTGGATGAGCGTGGATGCCTTGCGGACCGTGGATTCCTATGCCAATGCGGCGACCACCACGATCAATCCCTTTGCCGCAAGTCCGGCCTGCCTGTTCAACGGCATGATCGCCCCGCTCACTCCCCTGCGGATCCAGGGCGCCCTCTGGTATCAGGGGGAAAGCAATGTGGGCAATCCGCATTATGCCGGGCTTTTCCAAACCTTGATAGCCGACTGGCGCAGGGCGTTTGACCGTGAAAACATGCCGTTCTACTTCGTGCAAATCGCCCCTTACCGGTCCGGCCGCGGCACACAACCCGCCGAACTGCGCGAGGCGCAAGCGGCGGCGCTGCAAGGGAAACACACCGGCATGGCCCTGTCGCTGGATGTGAGCGATGTGACCAATATCCACCCGAAGAACAAGCGTGACATTGGTCGCCGTCTCGCATGGCAGGCTCTGGCCAAGACCTATGGCTGCTCCGACGTCATCGCCGACGGCCCGACTCCTGAATCACTCGCCGCCAAGGATGGCAAACTCCACATCGTTTTCCGCGATCCGGGCGGCGGCCTGGTTTCCCGCGATGGCAAACCCCTGACCTGTTTTGAGATCGCCGTGGAAAACGGCAGGTTTGTTAGAGCGGATGCGGTGATCGATGGCGACACGGTCGTGGTCTCCAGTGCCGACGTCGCCAAACCCGCGGCGGTGCGTTTCGCGTGGGGTGAGGCCGACGTGCCGAACCTGATGAGCCGCAACGGTTCGCCGGTTGCGCAGTTCAAAGCCTTGCTGAAATAACATGACTCGACACTTCACCACAACCCCGCGCCGCTTCCTCGCCGGTTTCACCGCCGCCCTGCTGTTGGCGCCGTTGGCTGCGCTGCATGCCGCCGATGCGGCGCGCTTGGCATCGCCCGGCAACACGATCTACTACGTCGACCCTATCAAGGGCGACGACGTGAATGCCGGCACGACCGGGAGCAAGCCGTGGGCAAGTTTTGCAAAACTCAACGCGCTGGCACTCACCGCCGGCGACAAGGTGATGATTGCGCCCGGCGTGCACAACCTGACCCTCCACCCGTCCGCCGCCGGCACCAAGGAAAAGCCGGTCATCATCCAATTCCTGCCGGGCCGACATGAGTTCCGCGCGGCGAATGCGACCAAGCTTTGCTATTTTGTCTCCAATTCCGCGGACGCGCCGTTGAAGCCGCGCCCCATCGGCATCCTCGTGAAAAACTGCCGGCATCTCCAACTGACCGGCGGCAAGCAGTGCGACATCTGGTATGGCGACCGCATGACGGAGTTCATTAACGACGCGTCAGAGGACATCACCTATTCGGGACTCAGCTTCGATTTGGTGCGCCCGACGGTTTCCGAGTTCCGCGTGTTGGAGGCCGGGCCTAACAGCGTTGTCATCCAACCCGCCGAGGGTTCATCCTATCAGATAGATAAGGGCCGCTTCACATGGACCGGCGATCTCGGGCCGGGCTGGACGATGGTGCAGCAGGCCGATCCGGAGCTAAAGTCGTGTTCGCGCATCGGCCAATGGGATTGCTTCAGCAGCGCGACGGCAGAGGAGTTAGGCAGCGGCAAGGTGCGGCTAACCTACAAGTCCGGCAACTGCGGCATGGTCAAGGGCCGGCAATATCAATTCCGCAATGTGGAACGCGACACCACCAGCGCGGTCAACACCCGCTGCAAGGACCTCGTCTTTCGCGACTGCAATTTCCACGGCTTGCCGGGCATGGGCATCGTCAGCCAGTTCACCGAGAACCTCACCTTCGAGCGCGTCAACGTCGTGCCGCGCCCCGGCACGCTCCGCACCTGCCCGGCGTGGGCCGATTGTTTGCATTTTTCCGGTTGCCGCGGCGATGTCCTCATCGACTCATGCCGCTTCTCCGGCACGCAAGACGATCCGCTCAACGTCCACGGCACCCACCTGCGCCTCATCGAAAAAACCGGGCCCAACCAGGTGCTCATCCGCTTCATGCAGGCGCAGACTTACGGCTTCGCGGCGTTCCAAGCGGGCGACACCGTGGAATTCGTCAATCACCAGACTTTGCGCGCCTACGCCAGCAACACCGTGACCGGCCTCGAGCGCAAAACCGACAAGGACTGGTTGCTCACGCTCGCCGCGCCGGTCGCCGACTTCGGCCGGAATGACGTCGTGGACAATGTCTCATGGTATCCTAACATTACCATCCGCAATTGCAGCGTGGACACCGCCTCCTGCCGCGGATTCCTGATCACCACGCGCGGCAAGGCGGTGGTGGAGGGCTGCACCTTCACCCGCACCCACATGAGCGCCATCCTGGTCGAGGACGATGCCGAAGGCTGGTTCGAATCCGGCCCCATCCGCGATCTGACCATCCGCAATAACACCTTTTTCCAATGCGGGCAGAACGGCCACCCGGTCGTCTGGATCAACCCGCACAACGGCAATGCCGATCCCGCGCTCCCGGTGCATGAACAAATCCGCATCCTCGACAACGCCTTCGACGGCGGCAACGTCTCCGCCAAGAGCGTCAAGGGACTCACCGTCACTGGCAACCGCTTCGCGGGAAAATTATCGCCGATCCAGCACAGCGCCTGTACGGACGGGATCGTCGGCGACAGCCCGTTGCCCGAATCCCGTCCGGCGCAGGGCGGGAATGCCCGCCCATGAGGGCAAACTCACTTTTTTGTTCAACCGAACATCTTTTTTCTTGCGTCCCGCGCGGTTTGCCTGTAATTCATCTCCCAACACCCCACACCCCCATGGCCGCCAAACCAACCTCCGAAGAATCCGCCGCTGAAAAACACGCTGAAGCCCGCAAGCGCAACCTCGACCTCGCCATCGCCTCGATCCAGAAGGAATTCGGCGAGGCTGCCATCATGCGCATGGGGGATGGCCACCGCGTCGATGTGGACGTCATTCCCACCGGCAACCTGCTGATCGACCGCGCCCTTGGGGTCGGCGGCTTCCCGCGCGGCCGCATGGTCGAGGTGTTCGGGCCGGAGTCTTCCGGCAAGACCACGCTCACGCTCACCGTGATTGCCCAAGCCCAGAAGCGCGGTGGCATCGCCGCCTTCATTGACGTCGAGCACGCGCTCGACCCGCAATACGCCAAGAAACTCGGCGTCAACATGGATGACCTGTTGGTTTCCCAGCCGTCGTCCGGTGAGGAAGCCCTGCAAATCTGCGAGGCGCTGGTGCGCTCCAATGCCATCGACGTGATCGTGTTGGATTCGGTGGCCGCGCTGGTCACCAAGCAGGAACTCGACGGTGAGATCGGCGATTCCACGGTGGGTGCCCAAGCCCGCCTGATGAGTGCCGCCATGCGCAAGCTCACCGCCCTCATTTCCAAAGCCCGCACCGTGTGCATCTTCACCAACCAGATCCGCGAGAAAATCGGCGTCATGTTCGGCAACCCGGACACCACCCCCGGCGGCCGCGCCCTCAAATTCTTCTCGTCATTGCGCATCGACATCCGGCGCATCGGCCAGATCAAGTCCTCTGATGGTACCGTCACCGGCAGCCGCACCAAGATCAAGGTGGTCAAAAACAAGGTGGCCCCGCCCTTCACCGAAGCCGAGTTCGACATCATGTACAACGAAGGGATTTCCTCCACTGGCTCCTTGCTGGATATGGCCTTGGAAATGGAAATCGTGCAAAAACGCGGGTCGTGGTTCAGTTACAACGGCACCCAACTCGCCCAAGGCCGCGATGCCGCCAAGGAACTCCTCAAAGGCGATGCCGCCCTCTACGCCGACATCGAAGCCAAGGTCAAGGAACAGCTCGAAGCCAAGAAAAAATAGCCGGGCCGGCGCGGCGCGCGCCAGCTGGATGTTAGGATCAGGGGGTTTTTGATCCGGGCCCTTTGATCCACCTTGACGCCGGGCGCGATCTCGCATCGGATGCGTCCCGCATGAGACTCCTCCTACTTTCCGTCGCGACCTTTTGCTTCCTTGCCCATCCCGTGCGGGCACGCGAGGTCTGGACCCCGGCCCAAGCCCAAGCTTGGGGCCAACAACAAGGCTGGCTGGTGGGGGCCAATTTCACCCCGGCCTCCGCGATCAACCAGTTGGAGATGTGGCAGGCGGAGACGTTCGACGCGCCGGGCATCGAGCGCGAGCTCGGCTGGGCCGAAGCCATGGGCATGAACACCCTGCGCGTCTTCCTCCATGACCTGCTCTGGGAACAGGACGCCAAGGGGTTCCAGCAACGGCTGGACCAGTTTCTAACAATCTGTCAGAAGCACAAGATCAAA
This sequence comes from Akkermansiaceae bacterium, assembly GCA_903826205.1. Classification (GTDB taxonomy): domain Bacteria; phylum Verrucomicrobiota; class Verrucomicrobiia; order Verrucomicrobiales; family Akkermansiaceae; genus Luteolibacter. The sequence goes on along the minus strand of CAIKDP010000031.1, from coordinate 8,619 downwards.
CCAATGCTGGTGTTGTTTGACTCGTGCTGGGATCCGGCGCCGAAGTTGGGCAAACAACGCGAGCCAAAGCCCGGCGTGCACAATTCCGGCTGGGTGCAAAGCCCCGCGGTGGCGGTGTTGCAGGACGACGCCCAGTGGCCGCGCCTCAAGGCCTATGCGCAGGGCATCATCACCGCCTTCAAGGACGACGCCCGCATCCTGGCATGGGATGTGGCCAATGAACCCGGCAATAACAATGGCGCCAGCTATGGCGATGGTGGCTTGAAACTCGAACCGCCTAACAAGGCGGCCCTCGGCTTCAAGCTCGTCAAGGCGGCGTTGGAATGGGCGTACGAAGCCAACCCGAGCCAACCCATCACCGCCGCGCCATGGGGTGGCGACTGGACCAGCCTTGAGAAAATGGATGAGCTGGCCCGGCATTTGTTCACCCACTCCGATATCCTGACGTTTCACAACTACGGTCCGGCGGAGGATTTCGAACGCCGGGTGGTGGCGCTCCAACAACTCCAGCGGCCGATCCTTTGCACCGAATACATGGCGCGCCCGGCCAAGAGCACCTTCCAAGGGGACCTGCCGATCGCCAAGAAACACAACGTCGGCATGATCAACTGGGGCTTTGTTGCCGGTAAAACCAACACCATCCATCCCTGGCGGACCTGGAAACAGCCGACCGTGGGCCCGGAGCCGAATGTGTGGTTCCACGACATCCTCCGCCCCGATGGCACGCCCTACCGCCAGGAGGAAGTGGACCTCATCAAACAACTCACCGCCAAGCCGTAAGCGCAGCGCGTTTGGCTGACTGAGGCAAATTTTGGTTCTGAGCTGGTGTCTGTGCTCTCTGCATTGCCTGCCACGCTGCACCTGATTTCCGATGTGCTTCTGATGTGCTTCTTATATAATGCCAGCCATTATGTTGTTGACAGCGGCGGTGGATAAATCCGACAAAAGCAGCCCCTCTATTGCACTAAAACTCAAAAAGCTCGCCGATTCCCTGCATCGAGGTTGATCAGGCGAATCACCCATGCAGTGGGCCGCGGTGGCACATTTGTTGTTTGCAACCAGCGCACGCCTGTCCCATGCTTCCGGCATGGCGAAAGCGAAAGACGAAACCCGGGTCTCGGTCAAAGTGTTCCTCTACGGCATCCAGCCGCAGATTTGGCGGCGCTTCACCATTGCCATGGACGTGACCTTCCTCACCTTGAGCGATGCGATCCAAGCGGCCATGGGCTGGGATAACAAACACCCGCATGAGTTCCGCCACGGCAAGGGCAAGCGCCTCGTCGATGTCATCGGCCCGATCGGCTTGGCCGACCAGACGGTGGGCGACTTCCAGGATGAATCGGTGCTCACCCTCGCCGAGTTCCTCGGCCGCAAAAAAATGCCCATCCGCATTCTCTATCGCTACGACTTTGCCGATGAATGGATTCACGAGATCGTGTTTGAAAAGCGCGAGCCCGGGAGCGGTCCGCCTGAATTGTTAGACGGGGCACGGGCCTGCCCGCCGGAAGATTTCAGCGGCGCCTTTGCCTACATGCGCGCGCTCCACGGTGACGCGGAATGGATGGACCCCGGCTATGACCCGGAAGCTTTTGATCCGAAAAAGGTGGATTTCACGCCACGTCCGCCCCGCAAGCGGCGCTAAGGCGCACTCACGGCACGCGCGGGAACTTGGAGAAATCCGGCGGGCGTTTTTCGAGGAACGCCTGTTTGCCTTCGCGACCCTCCTCGCTCATGTAGTAGAGCAGGGTGGCATTGCCGGCCAGATCCAACAATCCCATCTGGCCGTCGCAATCGGCGTTGAGCGCGGCCTTGAGGCAGCGCAGGGCGAGCGGCGAGTGGGCGAGCATTTCGCGACACCACTTGAGGGTTTCGGTTTCCAGCTCGGCGAGCGGGACCACGGTGTTGACCAGGCCCATGTCCAGCGCTTGTTGGGCGTCGTATTGGCGGCACAGGTACCAGATCTCACGGGCTTTTTTCTGGCCCACAATGCGCGCCAGATAGCTTGAACCAAGCCCGCCATCGAACGAGCCAACCTTGGGGCCGGTCTGGCCGAAGCGCGCGTTGTCGGCCGCAATCGTTAGATCGCACACGATGTGCAGGACATGTCCGCCACCAATGGCATAACCGGCGACCATCGCCACCACCGGCTTGGGCAATGAACGGATTTTTTTTTGCAAATCCAGCACATTGAGACGCGGGACGCCATCGTCGCCGAGGTATCCGGCATGGCCGCGGACTCTCTGGTCGCCACCGGAGCAAAATGCCAGATCGCCCGCACCGGTGAGGATGATGACGCCGACGCCGGGGTCCTCATGGGCCAGCTCGAAGGCCTGCAACAATTCCGTGACCGTCTTTGGTCGGAAGGCATTGCGCACTTCCGGGCGGTTGATGGTGATTTTGGCAATTTTCCCCAGCTCCGTGGTTTCATAACGGATGTCTTCAAATTCGCGAATGGTGGTCCACATGGGCAGGGAGTGTGGACGGTTCCGCACCGGCCTGCAACCCTGATGCGACGCATGATGCGTTAACCCAAAATCCGAAGGTTGAATTCAGCAATGGAGATGGGAACCGCAGATTTGTTGGTTCGAAGTTTTTACCATTTGCAACTTCGGAGAAGTTGTAAATCGGACGACTAGATCTCGCCGAATTTGAGGAAACGCGCGGTGGTATCGGCGAGCCAGGGCTCATTGTCCCAGGGGACGCGATGGCCGGCCGCGGGCGCGATGGCCAGCTGCGCCCGTGGTGAGAGCGCGGCGGCGCGCTGCGCCAGCGCCAGGAACTTATCATCCTTGGCACCGGCCACCCACAACACCGGGATGGAGATTTCACTGAGGCGCGCCCACAACGGTTGTTGTTCGCCCAGCGACCACTCCATGAAACTGCGGGCCACTTCGCGGCGGCGGGTGATCAAGCTGCGGTCCGCTTGTGCGTCGCGGATGGGAGTGCCTGCCAACACCGGTTGGCCATTCCATGCACCTTGAAATTTTTGCCAATCCCCGGCAAACGCCTGGGCCGCCCAAGCCGCATCCGCTGTCACCCGCGCCGCACGTTCGGCTGCGGATTCCAAGCCCGGATGCGCCGAGACGATCACCGCCGCCTGCCACGGGTGGTTCTTTTCCAGCAAGGCATGCAGCGCCAGCCTGCCGCCCATCGAATATCCTAACAACGCCCGCCCGGTCCCGCGGAAAACCTCGCCGCCGGCCTCCGCATTGAGCGCCTGGCCGAAGTCCGGCAACGCCAGCGGCGCGTCTTCGAGAAACCGCCACAAGTCCACCGCGCGGCTGCTGATGGCCGCCGCCGCCAGACGCTTGGCGACGCCGCGCCAGTCCGCCGCCGTTCCCACGGCGCCATGCAGACACCAACATTCCAACGGTCCGGCGGCGCGCCGTTCATCGGCTTGTTTGGAATATTGCAGCATGGTGAAGGGAGGGGCAGGATGAATCTGCCAGGTCCAAATGTCCAAGTCAATCTTGCGGGCTCATCGCTGCCGGTTCGCGGCCTATCGTTGCTGTTGTTCGAGCCGCTCCATTTCCGCGCGCATGCGATCCATCAGCCGCTGCATGTCCTCAAGGTGGCGGCGCATGCGGTCCGGATCGGACGCCTCCATCCCCGGTTGAAACGGTTCCTGCTGTCCTTGTGGATTGCCACGCCGCGAGCCCGGCACTTCCCGCGCCGCCACTTTCATCTGCGCCGGATCCAGCGGCTGGCTTTCCAACAACTTGGTCACGGACGCCGAGGGCATCACAAACGAGCGCGTGCGATCCGCCCGCGCCATGGTGATTCCCACCACCCGCCCCTGCAAATCCACCACCGGCCCGCCGATCTGGTCCGGTGCCAGACACATGTCGGATTGAATCACGTTGGAAAACGAATCGCGCACGCGGCTGGTCGGCCCGCCCATTTGTTCCATGACGTTGAGGCGTCCGTTGGAGAGTTGGGGCATCTCCGGCCGGTTCCCTAACAAGATCTCCACCGTGAGTTGTTTCTCACCGCGACTCACCGTCATGGGCACGCGCGATCCCGGCGCAAGTCCGGTGAGCGCGTTGCGCAGTTCTAACATTCCGGAGATCGGGCGGTCCTTCACCCGCAGGATCACATCCCCCTGGCGCAAGCCGGCGGCGGCGGCGCCTGAGTCCGGCCGCACCTCCTGGAGTTTCACGCCGGGTCCCGCAAAATGCCAATCCCCCTGCACACCCATGAACGCCTTGTCCGTCTCCCGCAGGTTCCTTTCCAGCACGCTCACCACGCCGAAGGCCGCCGGCTGGCCGCCCGGCTGCGTGGCTGTTAGAAATCCGCCGAGCTTGGGCTCCTCGTTGAACCACTTCACCGGCACCAGCGGTTCGCCCTCCACCGACAGCACCGTGATGTCCTCATTCTGATAGACGCCGGCGATGGTGACAGGGCGCACCGCGCCGTCACCGGCCTCCACCCGCAGGGCGCCGGCCGCGCCGCCCACCTCGCTGAACTTGGTTAGAATCTTGCGGCCATCGGCCACCACGGTGCCATAAGCCAGGCGCCGCTTGCCGGCCCACACCCGCACGGTGGACTTGGCGGCGGTGGCAAGGACCGGGGCGAGGGCATGGTTGAAGTCATCCGCCTGGGCGTCCACCGCCTGGCGTTCTTCCGGGCGGAGCAGCGGGATTTCCTGTTGAGCCGGGAGCGGTCCCGGCAACAGCCATGCTAACAAAAGATATGCGGCTTTGTTCATGTTTGCCATTGCGGTTGGATTGCGGGCCATGCCTTACGGTTCGTGAAACAACTTGTCACGGCGTGCCAGGGTCACCTTGAACTCAAGATTCTTGTCATCGCGCAACACCCCTAACGCCACCTCATCACCGGCCTGTTTTTTGGCCAGCACCTGTTTGAGTTCGTCGCGGTTGCGGATGGAGCTGCCATCCACCGAGAGGATCAAATCCCCCAGGCGAACCCCTGCGGCCGCGGCCGGCGATCTGGGCACCACCATTTCCACCGGCACCCCCTTGACGAAGCGCAGCAAGCCCATCTGGATGCCCAACATCGGCATTTCAGGATTGGCAAACGGGTCGAGCGACAGCCGGCCCCAACCCTCACCGGCCAACAGGCGTTGCCAATCCTCGCGGAAGCCATCGATGCCGGCATGATTGTTGTTCTTGACCGAGAGCCCGATGTTAGAGTGAACGCCGACGAGTTTGCCGTCCAAATCAAACAGGGGGCCGCCGGAGTCGCCGCCGATCAGGGTGCAATCGGTGGTTAGAAAATTGCCCGGACCTTTGGAGATCACCCGCCCGAAGCGCACGGGCGGCGGCCGCCCCGGATCGAAGCCGGCCGAGTGGCCGAGCGCGATGACCCAGTCGCCCGCCACCAACGGTTTGGATTCGCCGCGCTCCACGTGCGGCCACGGGCCTTTGGCGGTGATTTGCACCATGGCGATGTCTTTGGAATAATTCGCCCCGAGCACCTTGCCCGGCACCTGTTTGCCACTCGGGAAAACCACCACCACCTCGGCCACCCCCTGCACCACATGCGCCGCGGTGAGCACCAAGCCGTCGGCCGTGGTCACCACCCCGGACCCCGAGGACCCGGTCTTTTCCGAGAGCAAGGCCACCGTGGCCGGCATCACCTTGGCGGCTACCGCCTCCACCTTGGCTTCCAGTTTGACCAAATCTTCAAGGGTCTTGGCCGCCTCGCGGCCGTGCACCAAGGCTGCGGCAAACGCCAGCCACATGCAGGCCACGCCCGCCAAGGGAAATGTGAGTCGTCTCTTCATGGTTTCAGGTTCCTGAGCGACACCCGCCCCCGCGTTTGTCTGTCATTGCATTCTGGGTTGGATTGGTGCACGGGCATGAGCTATCCTCCCCCTGCCGATGCCTAAACGCAACTCCCCAGACAGCACCCGCCGCAAAGCCAAAGCCGGTGAGTCTTCATCCCGCCCGCACGGCGCGGTGTGGTGGCTGGTGTTCTGGCCGTTTTATCTGTTGAATTTCCTCACCCGTTCGTTGCTCCTGCCGGTCCGTTGGGGCGTTCGTTGCGCCGTCTTCCCGCTGGTCGCCGGTCTTTACGCCCTGGTCATCTTCGTCCTCAGTTATGGCATCCAAGCCCAGCGCTACGATCTATCAAAAATCCACGCCATGCCCGAGCGCTCGATTGTCCTCGACCGCCTCGGCGAGGAGATCGGCCGCATCCACGGTGAAAAACGCTCGGTCGTGCCGCTCACGCAAGTTTCCGAAAACTTCCGCAAGGCGATCATTGCCCGTGAAGACGCGCGTTTCTACACACACCACGCGGTCGACCCCATCGGCATCCTCCGCGCCGCCGTGGCCAATACCCAGGGCAAACGCCAGGGGGCTTCCACCATCACCCAACAACTCGCCTCCGATGTCTTCCAGCTCAAACAGGGCGAACAACGCCACAGCATCCTGCGCCAGATCAACCGCAAGTTGTTAGAGATTGCCATCGCCATGCGCATCGAGACGAGCCTGTCAAAGGATGCCATTCTGGAAGCCTACATCAACCAGATCAACTGGGGCCGGCAGATCCGCGGCATCGGCGAAGCCTCCCGCATTTACTTTGAAAAACATCCCTCCGAGCTCACCCTCTCGGAATCCGCCATGCTCGCCGGCATCGTCCGCGGACCGGATGCATTCAACCCGTTCAGCTCGCTGACCGCCGCCATCCGCGAGCGCGACACCACCCTGGAACGCATGGTGGATGCCGAGGCCATCACCCGCAGTGAGGCCGACGCCGCGAAGAAGGAAGCCATCGAGCTGCGGCCGAAGTGGCGCCGCGAAAATCAGGAGTCCTATGCCATGGACGCGATCCGCCGCGATTTGGAAATCATTCTCGAAAAGGAAAACATCGAGCTCGGCGGCCTCACCATCACCACCACCGTCGATCTGCGCATCCAGAAAAAGGGCGAGGAAGCCCTCGATAAAAAACTCCGCGAAGTCGAACGCCTCCCCGGCTATCCCCACCAAACCCGCAGCGCCTGGCGCACCGTGCCCGAGGACCAGCGCGTGGAACCCACCTATTTGCAAGGGGCCGCCGTGGTGGTGGAGAACCGGACTGGCGCGGTGCTCGCCGTGATAGGCGGCCGCGACGCCAATGAATCGAAATACAACCGCGCCATCCAGAGCCGCCGCCAACTCGGTTCGTTGTTCAAGCCCTTTGTCTATCTGGCCGCGTTCGATGCGGGCCTGCGCCCGGATACCAGCGTCAGCGACGACCCGATCCAAGCCGGTGAAATCAAGGGCGCGGGCACTTGGCGCCCCCACAACTCCGATGGCAAATTCACCGGCCTGCAAGCGGCGTCCTACGGCCTGATCCGCTCCCGCAACACCATGTCGGTTAGAGTCGGCAACTTCGCCGGCATCGGCCGCGTCGCCGAGGTCGCCAAGACCGCCGGCTTCAGCACCCCGATGCCGCAAAACCCGGCCGCCTACCTCGGCGCATGGGAGGTCTCACCATGGGAGATTGCCACCGCCTACAGCATCTTCCCTAACGACGGCACGCGCTACCGTCCCTATCTCATTTCGGAAATCAAGGACCGCAAAAACAACATCCTCTATTCCTCCCTGCCGCTCCAATACCCCGCTGCCAAGGCCGGGTCCGCCTGGTCGATTTCCCGCATTCTAACAGAAGTGACCACCCGCGGCACCGCCGCCGCCGTCGGCCGCCTCGGCTTCGACGCCCCCTGCGGCGGCAAGACCGGCACCACCAACGACTTCAAGGACGCCTGGTTCTCCGGCTTCACCTCCAATCTAACATGCACGGTGTGGGTCGGCTTTGACACCCCGCAAAAGATCATCCAGGGCGGCTATGGCGCCACCCTCGCCCTGCCGGTGTGGGTAGATATCATGAAAACCGCCGACCGCCTCGGCTACAAGGCCGGCAAACTCAACAGCAACGTCGCTCTCGTCGATGTCAACCTCTGCCGCCTCTCGGGCAAACGCGCCACGTCCGGTTGCCAGGAAGCCGACACCGCCTACATCGATCACGTCCCTAACGACACCGTCATTGCCGCCAACGACCTGTGCCCGCTGCATCCGGCCCGCGCCCAAGCCGTCGATGAAGCCGCGCTACTGGCGGGAACCGACCCCGCCGTGCCGCCGCGGGCCACCCCCGTCCATGCGCCGGCCACGCCGCCCCGCGCCATTCCGGTAGGCGACGAGGCCGCTCCACCCCATGCCATCCCCGTCGAGGAAGACGAACCCGAACCGCCCCGCGCCGTGCCCGTGGAGTGAACGCTGTGGCTTCGCAAAAATCTACAGGCCATGCGCAACTGCGCTGCCAAGCTGGAGAAATCCTCCCCACTAACTTGGAAGCAATAAGGAGCCACCACATTGCCTCGCTACGCTCGCCCTCCGGGCAGCCTATGGCTGGCTATCTCCGCTGCGCTCCGGTTCCTGTGGTGGTGGCGGATGCACGGATGCAACTCTGCTCATGGGCAGCCCTTCCACACGACGACAAGAATGTCGTCGCTCCTTAAGTGTGGCGCGGAAGCGATAAGGAGCCACCACATTCCTGTGGTGGTGGCGGATGCACGGATGCAACTCTACTCATGGGCAGCCCTTCCACACGACGACAAGAATGTCGTCGCTCCTTAAGTGTGGCGCGGAAGCAATAAGGAGCCACCACATTCCT
>CAIKDP010000030.1 GCA_903826205.1 Akkermansiaceae bacterium | reverse complement strand
CATGAGCCGGCCGCATACGATGGGCGGACGCGACCCGTGGCATTTCGTGCCGGACAATAAACGCGTCCCGCCGCAACCCGAACCATGGCTTGCGGAGCTTAACAAGACGTATACGCCGCAGTGCGGCGCGTGTCATCCACCGCTCGACGGAGAAGGTCGCCACAACCGCTGGCTCAATCTCACCCGCCCCGAATCCAGCCGCCTGCTCAACGCGCACCTGGCCCGACCCGCCGGCGGCATGGAGTTGGCCGGCAAGGATCATAACCCGCCCGTGCGGATCTTTCCCGACCGCAGCGATCCGGTCTATCATGCGTTGTGGCAGGCGCTCGAAAAAGGCAAGGCGGCGCTTCTCGTTCGTCCCCGGATGGACATGCCCGGTGCGGTCCCGATTCCACAAGAGCGCAATTTCGGCAAAGTGTATTGACCTCCTCACTGCATTCCCACGCGCTGCTTCTGGTTGCGACGATTCTATCAATTTCGTCCGTGGGCATTGCAGGTTCGTATCCGGGGCTGGCGGCGTCTCCACAGACGGTTACCTAACAGGCTGGAAGCCTGTTTCCTATCAAGAAGCGCTAAACTGCCTGGATTGGGCGGGACGCCCATACTCCTTGAGTTATTCGGGGAAGATCCAACGGCTGTCGAAACCGGGGATGGCCTCGCCATGTTGGATCTTCCAGTAGCGGTCCACGTAGCGCTCGACGCCCGTGCGGTAGCTCAGGTCCGGCTTGGCATTGCGGGTCCATTGCAAATCCACCTGTTTGGCATCCGCTGGCAAATCCAACACCCTGTCCTTGGCTTCCACCACCCGGCCGTCCACCTTGGCCGAGCGCAGGTCGATAAACCACGGGATGTGCAATCGCAGGGATGCGGGTGCCTTGCGCCATTGCGCGTCAAGCCTAACGGTCGCGCCCCCGGCGGCGGCCTCAAGGGTGTAGGAGATCAGGCCGAAATCGGTCGGGGCCTTGGTCACCCGCACACGGCGACCGGCTTCCAACCAGGTGGGCGCGAGAGCCGACGCAAGGTGTAGGACGGGTTCCTGCATGTCCTCGCGCACCAGCATGTTGCGCAGGCACTCGTTAAAGCGTGCAGCGCACCAACCGTGAGGCGGATAGTTGTTATGGAAATTGCGGTCGCGCCACGCCCAGATATCATATTCGAAGCCGGTGTGGGTGCTGCCGGTGTGGACGAGGAATGAATAGAAGTCGGTGACCACCTCGCGGTCCATGCCGAGGGCCAGCAGGGTTTGCAGCACCTGGAACGTTTCGTAATGGTGGATGACGGTATGCTCGGGTTGCGACCAATCAGGCTTCTGCGCCTCTTTTGCCTTGCGCACCTTGAAGGCGTTGTGCTCGTAGGTCATGATCCCTTCCTGATAGGCATAGTCGCGCACGGTCTTGACGGTGTTTTTCACCATCGGGTCGGCGGCGGGGATCACACCAAACGGATAGACACCGCCCGAGGCATTCTCCCAGTCCATGCCGGCCAGCGGGTCATCCAGGCCCGGCGGAATGTAGCCGCCGGTCTTGTCGGTGATGGCCTTTAGCCTAACCATGAACCTGGCCTTGTATGTATCAAATAACTTTTGGAAGCGCGCGGCATCCTCGGACTTGCCAACGGCGGTGGCCAACTCGGCGGCATCCCGCAAGCCGCGCAATACCCAGAAGCTGTGCCCGGTGTAGTGGCCGTCGATGCGCTCGTTGTCATACGGGCCGGAGGACGGCCACAACCCCCATGGGTCCTTGGCGGTCTCCACCTCGAGTTTGGCGATGTGGCCGGGCACGGCCGGATAGACACGCTCCACAAACGCGCGGTCACCCGTGATCCGGTAATGGGCGGCCAAGGTCCACAGCGCCTGGCCCCAGGCATCCGGGTGGGTCGCGCGCAGGCCGGTTAGATTGCCACTTTCATCCTTGAGCAGAACGTGCTCGATGCATTGCGCGGCGACCTGCGTCAGGCCCAACATATCATAGGTATGGATGATGAATGCGGCATCGCGGGAGAAAAACCGGTTGTATTGCACGTCACTGACCGTCTGGATGACCGTCTTGCGGTCCTCCTGCATGTCGCGGGCCATGAGGTCATACATGAGCGACGCCTTGTGCATGTCCATCACCTTCTGCTCCGGCACCTCGAAGACGCAGTCCGGGTTCAGTTGTTGTTGCCAGAATTGGCTGCTGCGCTGGAGGTAGTCGTCAAATCTGGCCTCAGCCACCGCCTTGACTTGTTCCGCCCGCGCGTCGGCCACCGGCACCCACGGCACGGTCAGATCGACCGATGCCGACTGCCCCGCTGCCAACTGGATCACGAACTCAAAAGGTTCGACGTTGGACGGCGCATCGATGACTTTCCAAGCGGACTTGTCGGGTAGATAGCAAAAAATCAGGTGCTTGCCATCGGTGCGGTGCACCTCGCCACCGTTGCGCACATCGGTGGCATCCCATAATTTCCATGGCTGCCACGCGGCCTTGTCGATGAAGCGCTCGACCCACCACTGCGGCTCGGTGTGGTCGAAAAACGGTTGCCGCCACGCCGCCTCGTGGTCGTAAACCCGCGCCCCGATCGCCGCCCGTTGCGGGGTCATGCCGGGATTGGTGGCGGTGACGCGCACCATTCCTAACAAATTTCCCTGCGGATCCAGCCCGACCGGCGCGGCAAACGCCTTGACCCGGTATTCGATGCCGTCGAGCAAAGCCCCGTAGTTGATCACCGGCAGGCAACCGCCGTCGAGCGTGCGCACGCGGCTGTTGAGCCGCTTGAGCGGCGTGCCCGCCGACAACGTCAACTCGCCCCACTGGGCGCTGTAGGCCCCGTCACCGGTCAGTTGGAACGCCTTGGGCGAGTCCATGAAGCCGAGCGCGTCACTGGGTGTGAGGAAATAGTTGAACGGCCCTTGCAGGTCGTGAGTGCGCTCGTCAATCCGCACGTCGTGAATGTATGTCTGTGCCGGCAATTCCATGAGGGTATTGGTGAGGATGGCCGCGATCACCGCCTGGCAACCGCCGCTTAGGGTTGGGATATTCATAAATCAGTAGAGTGGTTGACCTTGTAAATTATTGCTGACAATTCCAAAACAGGCATATTCTAGCAGAATCAGTGCACTCCTAAGGAGGGAGGACATTCTTGTCCTCCTCTTCGTAATCCGCGATGGACAGGAACCGAAGCGCAGCGGAGATAGCCAGCCATAGGCTGCCCGGAGGGCGAGCGCAGCGAGGCAATGTCCATCCTCCTCAGATGGAGCGTATAAAGCCCCATTGAAATTGGCAGCAAGCATCTGTTGTCTCTGTCTCCTCCTGTTCAAATGCATTTAGGTTGCTAGCTGTATTTGTATGCGGGCGCATAGGCATCAGCCGCGCGGTTTCTGCGATTCGGCCAGCGCACGGATCCAACGACCGTAGGCCCAGATCAGCGCGGCGGAGACCACGCCCACGAGGGCAAAAAGGTACCAGGTGGAACCGATGTGGTGCGTCTGATAGAGCAGGCGCGTCAACGCCTCCGGCGTCTCCCCGGTAACCGCGACCAACTTGTGGAAGGCTTCGCCAACCGGCAGCGCGGCCTCGGTGACCTGGCTCGGATCGAGTCCCCGCTCAACCAACATTTGCCGGGAGAAGACGTCCTTGTCGGACCAGATATAATAGAGCTGCGGGCCGACCTTGCCCTCGATGGTGCCACCGATAAGCATCGGTGCCTGGGAGAAGCCGATCCACATGGCCTTCTTGTCGGGCGGCGCGATGTTGCCGAGAAACTCGCTGAATTTCGGGCTGGCGAGCATTTCACCCACACTGAAAATGATCATGGCCGCCACACAAAGCCAGGCCAGGTTGAACAGGCCCAACATGGCGAGTGCGACCACTACCAGGATGGTCCCCACCAACAGGCTGTTGGTGGCGCGCATCTTGGCGCTGAGGCCGGCGAACAGGAAACAGGTGAGCATGATAAGCCCCGAGTTGATGTTGACGATGCCCTCGGGTTCTATTGTCAGGCCATCCTCCTTCATCCCCAACAAAAATTTGGCGACGCTGCTGTGGGCGCCATCCGCACCAAACAATGACCGCACGATTTGTCCGGTGTCAGACCAATCCTCGATATACTTCGGCAGCACGTCCCAAATCATTGGAAACATGAACCACCACAAGGTGAAGATAAGCAGATAGACATGCAGGTGGGGTTTCTTGAGTTCCTGCAACGACTCGCGCCACAGGCTCGTTTCCCTGACGTGGCCCGCCTGCACCTGGGCGCGGCGGGCGAGCCGCTCCTCCTTGCCGGGCTCCTTGTAAGTGACGAGCAGGAGGAAATTAATGCAGATCAAGGCGGCATTGGTGTAGAACACCAGCGACCATCCCATATTCATTTGGCGCATGTGCAGGGCAATGAGCGGTCCGATCCAGCCGCCAACGTTCACCGTTTGATAGAAAACCCCCCACGCCACCGAGCTGTTGCGGCGGGTGCAACTGCGGATCAGCGTGCCCTGAATGCCCGGCTTGAATATCGCAGTGCCAAGGGCCAGAAACATCACCCCGGCGAAAAACCCCCAATAACTGTGAAACCATGCCATCACCAGATACCCAAAACACTTGATCACGGTGGAGGCGAAAATCGTCTCCTTGTAACCGTAGCGGTCCGAGAGCCCGCCGGTAAACACCGACACCCCGGACCCAATCAAGCTCAAGGCAAACAGCAGGGTGCCAAAGGTGGCCATTGTCTCGCCAAGACCACCGTCGGTTTGGGCGCGCGTCACATACAAACTGGCGACCGCGCGTACGCCGTAATAAGCCATCCGCTCGATCATTTCCATGCCGCCGACGATCCAGAACACGTACCCGAGGCTGCCCAGGGCGGCCCACAGGCCGAGCTGCTTCACATCATCCAGGGTTGTCTCGTGGCGGTGTTTGTCGGGATCGGGAGCGTGGCTCATGGCCGATGAATCGGTGAAAGGACGAGTTTGATCAAGCCACAAATCACGCCATCACTTATTCTCCGCCGCGCGCCGGATCTCCAATAGTCCGGACGGCGGCACCTCCCATGTTTGCACCCCGGCCCCCAGCACCTGCACTTGCTCGCTGATCTGGGTGCCCTGGCAATCGCGGATCCGCACCTTGGCCGGACCGAATGCCTGCTCAAAGCGCAGCACCACCGCCGCTCCGGGCTTGGCATTGACCACATCAATCTGCGGCGGCGCCTGCGGGCCGGCCGCCACCACCATATCCTGATAGACCGCGGCCACCAGCTTGGCCGGGGTCCGCGCCGCCACCAGCGGGTAATTGGCGGCCGGCGACGACGGTTGGAACTCACCATCCAACAAAACCCCGCGGTTGTCCTTCCAATAACGCAGCCAGAAGCCGATCATCTTGCGGTGCTCGGGTGACACCTCGGCCAGCCGCACCGACAACTGCGGCACGCTGAACAACACGTTGAGAATCTGCAGGGCGGCGCTTGCCACCGGCTCGTTAGGGTGCCACACGATCATGTCGCTGTGAACCGCGGTGGCGTCGGCCAACAGGCGCAGATCGACGGTTTCCTTGCGGTTGAGCGGTCCGGCGTTCGGGCAATCGACGCCGCGGAGCATGTTGCCGTATTTGCGCATCAGCGGGCCGTTGTAGGGTTGGCGGAATTCGATGGCAATGTCCGGTTTGAGTTTGCGCAGGCGGGCCATGATGTCGGTGAACAAGCGGTCAACGGCCTCGTCGACCGAGGCAAAATCGCGTCCGCCCTCGGCTGTTAGGACGGTGTTGCCCTGGGGCGCGAAGAGTTCGATGAAATCGAGCTTGAGGCCGTCGATCCCCCACTCGCGCACGGCGTTTTCATAGAGGCCGATGAGGTACTCGCGCACTTCCGGATAGCGCGGGTCGAGAATGTGCGCATGCAGACCTGCGCTGAACGCGAGCATCTTGCCCTCAAAGCGTTTGGCAGCGGCCGATTTCTCGCCAGCCATCGGCACGGCATACCACAACATGAATTTCTGTTTGAGCGCATGCACCTGATCGACGAAGCCTTTCATGTCCGCGATGCGCTCCGGCTTCCAATCACCGGTGAAGGCGTAGGTGCGGCTGCTGTCAAGGGTCTGCCATCCGTCATCAACGATCACGCCCTCCAAGCCGAGTTCCGCGCCCAGGCGGCACTCGTTGATGATGGTGGCAGGATCGACGCTCTGGTGGTAGCTGTACCACGTCGAGTAGAGCGGCACGCGCGCGGCCTCGGGAACCGGTGCCGGTCGATAGCCATCCTGCGCGGCCCACCACCTCGAGGCGTCGCGCAGAACCTTGTAATACGGCTGCGGGCGGGTATCGATGCGGAAGGTAATCCGGTAATCCTTCATCGGCGGTTGCTTGCCGGCAAACAATTTCACCGAGGCATGCATGTTCACATCCTCCTCCTTGACCCCGGCACCCATGCTGACCGGGCGCAAGGCATCGGACACAGCGATGGTCAGCCGGTTGCAGTCATCCGGCCCAAACAACATCATCAGGGGCGCACGCAACACCGCCCGCGACTCGACGCCCAGCCCCTGGCTG
Source organism: Akkermansiaceae bacterium (assembly GCA_903826205.1). Classification (GTDB taxonomy): domain Bacteria; phylum Verrucomicrobiota; class Verrucomicrobiia; order Verrucomicrobiales; family Akkermansiaceae; genus Luteolibacter. The sequence continues at coordinate 11,335 of CAIKDP010000030.1, read as the reverse complement.
TCATTGTTAGCCTTGGTGTTGTCGGACACCCACGTTCCCGCGAAATCCACCGCCGGGAATTTCCACTTCACCTCCAGCGGCGGCGGGCTGGCCGCCTGCTTGGATGTTAGGATGAGGGTGGCCAGCAGCAGGTTGGCTTCCGGGCGTTGCACCTCCCATGACGCATGGAACGGCCCGGGATCTCCAGTGAGGGCAAGATCGCTATCGGCAATGACCAGCGGCGGGGCTGCGGCGGCGTCATTCAAGCAGATGCCTGCCAAGGCAAACCCCGCGGCAATGGCCGCACCGGCAATTCTATGGGATGGATGATGGATCATGATATGGATGGATCGGTCCCCCACCCCGTACAGCAAGGCATACGACCAAGCCGGGATCTGTTGGTGGACCAGCTTACTACGTCAGGCCCCGGGTGACTGTTTCAAGCCAATGCGTCGGAAACCTCATAAAATCAAGGCATGCGTGTGAAGACTACACTCCGCCCCAACCGGCGATCGATCTTGAAATCGGCGGCGGCTGACCCTGCCTCAACGTCTCCATTTCCCGTCGCACCGGAAATGGTGTAGCTTGCCTCATGCCCAATGCGCTCATCCATGAAACCAGCCCTTACCTGCTCCAGCACGCCCACAATCCCGTCGCCTGGCAGGCGTGGGGCGAGGCGGCATTCGCCCAAGCCCGCGCCGAGGACAAACTCGTCTTTCTATCAATCGGCTACTCGACGTGCCACTGGTGTCATGTGATGGAGCATGAAAGCTTTGAAAATCCGGCTACTGCCGGGATCATGAACGAGCACTTCATCAACATCAAGGTGGACCGAGAGGAGCGGCCGGACCTCGATGCCACGTACATGGCTTTTGTCCAGGCCACCACCGGTCAAGGCGGTTGGCCCATGAGCGTGTGGCTCACTCCGGATGGCAACCCGGTGGTAGGCGGCACGTATTTCCCACCCCTCGACAGCCACAACCGCCCCGGTCTCCCGCGCATCTGCAGCGAACTCGCCCGCCTGTGGCGCGACGAGCGCTCCCGCCTGGAAACCCATGCCACTGATGTGTTCGCTAATCTTCGCCAGAGTGCGGACTACAGTCTGCCATCCACTGCTCTTGCCGGCCCGCATGTCTTCGAGGACTTCCTCAACATCTGCCAGACCAGCTTCGACAGTGCCTGGGGTGGCTTCGGCGGCGCCCCCAAGTTTCCCCGGCCCGTGGTCGTCCGCGCGCTGATGCAACTGGTGGAGCGCTTCGGCCACGCCACCGCACAAGGCGCGGCGGCGTGGGCCATGTGTGAGCGCACGCTGCGTGGCATGGCCGTGGGCGGCTTGCACGACCAGCTTGGCGGCGGCTTCCACCGCTATTCCGTGGACCGCTACTGGCACATTCCCCATTATGAGAAAATGCTCTACGATCAGGCACAACTGGCAATGGCCTACCTGGACGCCTGGCAGGTTTCCAACGATACCGCATTCCGCGAGGTGGCCGAGGGCATCTACCGCTATCTCCTCACATCATTGTTAGACAAGGGCGGGGCCTATCATGCCGCAGAGGATGCCGATAGTCTGCCCGCACCCGCCGCCACCCACAAGCGCGAAGGGGCCTATTGGACTTGGGAGGCCGCGGAAATATCCAGCCTGCTCAATCCCCGCCAGGCTGCGATATTCAGCGCTGCCTTTGGCATCGAAGCCACCGGCAACGCCCGCCCTGCAAGCGACCCACACGGGGCTCTAACCGGTCAAAACACCCTGTTCCGGTCACTCCCGGATGCCCAACTTGCCACTCGGTTCCATTGTCCGGAATCCGAAATTCACGAGCACCTGCGTGCCGCTTCCGGCATATTGTTAGAATCACGGGCGCGCCGCCCCATGCCACACCGCGACGACAAGATTGTCACCGCATGGAATGGCCTGGCCATCGCCGCACTGGCCCGTGGCGCGCGGGTCCTGGGCCGTGACGACTTGGCCGCAGCGGCCCTCGCCGCCGCCAGCTTCATCCGTCGCGAGTTATGGGATGGGGCCACGCTGTTCCGCAGCTTCCGCGTCCGCCGCGGCTCCGTCCCTGCCTTCCCTGCGGATTATGTCTTCCTCGTCGCCGGATTGATCGAACTCCACGCCGTCGACCCGGTTGGCGACTGGCTCGACTGGGCGCAAGTACTCCAACAAAAACTCGATACCGGCTTCTGGGACGCCAGCCGCTCCGGCTACGTCATGCGTCCTGAACTCGACGGCAGGGCACTCTTCGTCATCCGCGAGGATTACGATGGCGCGGAACCCTCGCCCAACCACCTCGCCGCGGAAAACCTGCTGAAACTCGCTTTCCTGTTAGATGACGCGGCGCATCTTGACCGGGCTGAGGCACTCCTCCGTGGCGGCGCGCCTACGCTGGAATCCCAACCGTTTGCCGCCCCGTTGTTGGTCGCGGCGATGGACCTCCACCAACGCGGCGTCATGCATTTCCAGATCCCCGTTTCAGCCGCACCGGAGGTGCTCGAAAAGCTGCGCACCACCTACCACCCCCGCGCCGTCCACACCACCACAACCGGCAGCAGCGTCACGCTCTGTGAGGGCGTCACCTGCCGCGTCTACCCGTAGCTGCGGCTTCCAGCCGCAGGCCAGTTAGGGCAAGCTCAAGTGATCGATGTAGCGGTCCTCGAAGTCGGGTTGCAGGTTGAGCTCGATGACCTCGATGCGGCCGCGCAGGGTCTCCATTTCCTCCAGCACATTGCGGTCGAGCAGTGCCAGCAGCGCGCCGGCCAGCGCGGTGTTGCCGACCACCCGGACCTGCTCCGTGGCAAACCCCGGTAACAGGCCCATGCCGATGGCGTGCGCCACGTCAATATGCATGCCGAAGCCGCCCGCCAGATAAACCTGGCCGATTTCACGCGCTGAAATCCCGGTGACATCCAACAAAGTATCAATGCCCGCGCCGATGGCCGCCTTGGCTTGCAGCAAATGGGCGATATCAATCTCGCTGATGCGCGGGCCTACCCCACCATCGTTGCCCGCCAACCGGAAGGCCAGCCCCTCATCCTCCTCTATCCGATAGGATGGCGGCACCTCCAACCAGCGCGCTCGATCAAAGCGACCGTTGGCCTGAATCAACCCGCAGGCGCGACCGCTGGCCAGAAAATCCACATACGCGGACCCGCAGACGCCCGCATCCGCCGCCGCGGGCTGGCCGCCAATGGCGGCGATCTCCACGCCAAACGGCGCCAGCGCCAGCCGGATGGTCTCGATCGCCCCGGCCTGGGCGCGGGTGCCGGATGACAAACCCGCACCCTCGAACGCCGGCCCGGCGGCCGTGGCACAACCGACCAGGCGGCCATCCACACACAGCACGATCTCGCCGTTGGTCCCCATGTCCACTAACAAACTTGGCGTGAGATCGTAGGTCATGCCAGTGGCATGCACTCCGGCGGTGATATCCGCGCCCACATAAGCGGCCAGGCCTGGCAGCAATTGCAGCGGCATGGCGGGATCAAAACCGCCACCCGCCAAGCCGATTTGGGCGGCATCCAGCACGCGCCCCTCCAGGAAGCTGGCGCGGAATGGCGCTATCCCTAACGATGTCGGATCCACGTCCGCAAGTATGTGCAACATGGTCGTGTTGCCAGCCACCGCTCCTCCGGCCAGCCGCGACGGCTCGCGTCCCGCCCGTTCACAGGCCTTTTTCAGCAACGGGCCGAGGGTTTCCTCCACCAGCGCCCGCCGCATCGCGTGCCGTACCGTGCCCGATGAACCGGCTCCTATCCGTGTGAGCACATTGTCGCCAAAACGAATCTGCGCGTTGAAGCCGCCCGCACGGGAAAGGATTTTCCCGCTTGTCAGATCGACTAGCAAAACGACCACCGTGGTGGTACCGATGTCCACGGCAAACCCGGTATCCCGTCCCCCCACCACGGGAAACAACGGTGCAAGGCCATATGGCACATCGATGATAAACGACTCCCCCACTTGGGGTGCCGCACCGATTTGCGCACGCTCGGGGATCTGCACCACCGCGCGGCCGCCCTCCGGCAGGCGCATCAGGCATGAGCGGATCATCCCGCCCGGGGCCACGACTTCACCCGCGGCGTCTAACAACTCACCCTCGCACAGCTCCACCGTGCATCCGCGGCACCAGCCGCGCTGACCGCAGCGGGCGTTGAGCGGATAATCAAAATGCGCCAGAATATCCGTTAGAGTACGGCCGGCCATGGCTGCGGGGAGTTCCAGATGGTGACGGTGTTCGCCGCCGGCACCTTCCACAATGATCAATTCGGCGGGTTTCATGGCGGGGTTTTCACGGGTTCGGCACGCAGGATGGCCGCGTCCGGGGAATGACCTAACTGCTGGCCGGGAACAATGATCTGATAGCGCCCGGCATCCCAGGGGCCCCAGATCAAATCACGCAGCAACGCCGGATCCCCCTGAATGTGCTCGAATTTCCACCCGCGTTCCTGCGCGCAGGCCTGGGTATAGGCCGCCTCGCGTGCGGCCTCCGGGGTGCCCAGGTCAATGAACGCAGCCGTGTCATAGTTGGCCCACATCTCCTGCTCGCTCTCGATGAGAAACTCCACATCCTCCGGCTCAAATTTCTGTGACAGAGTCTCTTTCAGGAATGCCAGGCGATCCGGGCCCGGCACCCGCCGTGCCAGATTCCATCCCGGCGTGTAATAATAACAACCCGGACAAGTATCCTGCCGGCGGGCAAATTCCTCCTTGCTGCCCAGAAACACCGCCCTGCAATCGTGCGCCCGCGGAATCACCAGGGGATGGCGCGCCGCATGCAAGCCGGTCACCCCGCAGCCACACAAGCCATAAACTAACACAATGGCCTCGATGTCATCCCGTTGATCGAGTTCGGTCACCGCCTGCTGCAGGACCCCGCGCATGATCTCAGGCCGGTCATGCAACGCGATTTCCAACATGCGCTGCTCGACAATGTGGTTGGCTCCCGCCGTGACCAGCGCGAGTTCCTTCTCAAAAACATCACAAATCAACAAGGCTATGGACGGGGGCGATTTCATGGTGTGCTCTCAGGGGGGGCCGCAGTGGGACTCATGTCGGCACTGCGGGAATTGTCGCGGTATTGTTTGGGGGTCATGCCACGCAGGGCCTTGAATACGTGTGTTAGATAACTCTGGTCACAAAACCCGCAATCCGCAGCCACCTCCGCCAACGGCTTGTCCGTCTGCACCAGCAATTCACAGGCCGCCTGCACCCGCACCTCGCGCAGCAACTCGACAAATGAGCGACCGGTCCGCTCCTTGAGCAATTGCGTGAGATGACCGGGCGATACCCCCACATGCCGGGCCAGATCCTCGCGGGTCAATTCCCCCACGATATGCTCGCGCATGAAGCGCAGCGTGGTGGTGACCATCACCGGCACGTCAAAGCGTTGTTGCCGCTCCATCGCCGTGAAGATGCGCTCCAGCGTCCCTCTCAACCACGCCGCCAGCGCCTCGTCGTCGTCAATCTCCGCCAGTTCCGCCAGATGCGAAAAGCGCATTCCTAACAATTCAGTCTGGGACGCGCCAGCCTCAACCGCGGCGCGGGAAATCATCACGACAAGTTCCAGCAGCAGCCCCTTGAGCAGTTCATTGCGCTCCCCGCCCGCACTGTAGATATGCACCAGCAGGTGATTGATGATGCGGCGCGCCTCCCGGCGGTCGCCGAGCTTGATAGCCGCCAGCAAGCCCGGCTCCTCGTATAGGTAAAACTCCCGAATCCGGTCAAACGGACGTTCCTCGTCCGCCGGCACTGCTGGAAAATAGCTCTTGTTGGGCCTGGCGCTCATGGTTAGAGGATCGCCCCCGGCACATACGCGGCGGCCGCCGGGCTGGCCGCCTCGAGTTTTCGCACATTGCCCGCAAACGCGGCGACTTGGGAGTTGGCCGCACCGGCCTCGCGGTCGCCGCGGGCGACAATCGCCTCCAGCACCTCGCGGGATAAACCGAGGCGGGTGTCGGCCGCCAGACGCTCAATGAGATTGTTGCGCGCCACCGTGCCATGGCGCAAATCGTTGACGGTGGCGAGGGCATGCTGCTTGATCGCCAGATGCGCGGTTTCCCGTCCCACACCGGCTTTCACCGCCTCCATCATGATGGTTGTCGTCATCAAAAACGGCAGATAGCGCGAGGTTTCCGCGGCAATCAGGGCCGGCCACGCTTCCATCTGCAGCAATATCGTTAGAAACGTCTCCAACAAACCGTCAATCGCAAAAAACGCGTCCGGCAACATCACGCGGCGCACCACCGAGCAGGACACATCCCCCTCGTTCCATTGGTCGCCGGACAGGCCCGCGGCCATCGCCAGATAGCCTTTGAGAATGACATGGAGGCCGTTGACCCGTTCGCACGAGCGGGAGTTCATCTTGTGTGGCATGGCGCTGGAGCCGGTCTGTCCCGGGGCAAACCCCTCACTGGCGATCTCATGGCCGGCCATCAGGCGCAGGGTCTTGCAAAACGACGAGGGCCCGGACGCCAGATCCGTCAAAGCCGCCACCACCCGGAAATCCAGTGACCGCGGATAGACCTGGCCGACGTTGGACCAGACGGCGGGCATCCCGAGATGGGCCACCACGCGTTGTTCCAGTTGCGCCACCTTCCCCGCGTCTCCCTCAAACAACGAAAGCTGGTCCATCTGCGTGCCCACCGCCCCTTTCAGGCCGCGCACCGCATATCCCGCAATCACCGCGTCCAGCGCGGCAAGGCTACCTAACAATTCCTCGCCGAACATCGCCACCCGCTTGCCCAGCGTTGTCGCTTGCGCCGCCACATTGTGCGTGCGGGCGGTGAGGACCAGGTCCGCCCAGAGTTCCGCCCGCTCGCGCAACCGACTCAAGCCCGCCACGGATTTGTCGCGAATCACACACAACGAGCGATACACCTGCAATTGTTCGACGTTTTCCGTTAGATCGCGTGAGGTCAGTCCCTTGTGCACCTGCTCATGACCCGCCAGCGCGTTGAATTCCTCAATCCGCGCCTTCACATCGTGGCGGGTGACTTTTTCACGTGCCATGATCGAGGCCGTGTCCACCTGGTCTTTGACCCGCTCATAGGCGGCAATCGCCTCGGCCGGCACCACCAACCCCAAATCGCACTGGGCTTTCATCACCGCGATCCAGAACTCGCGTTCCAGCACGATGCGGCCCTCCGCGGACCAAATGGCTTGCAAGGCGGGCGAGGCGTAGCGTTCGGCGAGGACGTTGGGAATCACGCCGCGAAACTTAGCGGCATACCGGACATTTACAAGCCTAAGTGACCGACGGTTTGGGCACGTCCGCCCTCACCCGATCCCTTTCTTCAAATCCCGCACACTCCACAGCATTCCAGCCGCAGCCGCTGCCACGCCCCGCAACTTCCGAGCCCCGCTCTTACGCTGCTCACTGAAGCGCTCTCGACACGCTCGAAACACCCCATCCACAAACCCGCGGCTCCCAAGTACCGCCCCGTCCGTGAAATACCTCACCCGGCAGCGCAGCATCTTGCCCATTGCCACATCCCGGCTCCGCTCAAGCCGGGCCAACTCCGCTTCCACGACATCCTTCTTCACCCCCTTTCTAACAACCCGAGCCTCCAAGCGCCCACCGACTCCTCCGACCTCCTGCAGCCTTTCCTCACCCTCCGCTAACAAAATCATCCGGTATTGCCTCGAGACGTTGCCTGCCCAATGCCGCGCGTCCGCCGCATATCCCTTGTGGGCCATGATCGCCCGCACCAAGCCCGCACGGGCCTTCTTGCCTTTGCCGCGAGGTCCGCCGCCCATCGCTTCGCCATAGCTGCTCCAGCGATAGCCCGCTGGATCCGGCACAATTCCCGCCCGCACCGGGTTGAGATCAATATAGGCCGCAATGGTTCGCGACGCGACCCCGTCTTCCACCAGCACGCTCTTGAACACGTCCTCCCACAATCCACCGGAGCGTTTGTGACTGCGGTTGTGCCATTGCGTGTAGCGTTGCATGAATCCCTTCATGAACTCACTCAAATCGTGCATCCGGTACGTGAAACCCTCATGCAATTCTCTGGCTGCCGCCTCGTTTCCACTTTGCCGATGTCCACCGAGTCGCTTCGCCACCTCCGCCACATAGGCCTCGCCGTAGATGCACCTCAACCGCTGCAGCAACTCCCCGTCGGACAATCCTCCGGTTGGCAACGGCGGCACTTCAAGCAGCAGATGGATGTGATTGCAAAGTTTTGCGTTCCGACAGTTGAAAAATCCTTACTCCCATAAGGATTCCCAAAAATCACACCCTTCTGGCAGCGATTTGGGGCAACGAAAAACCACTTTGACCGACCGCACCACACACCTTAATGCAAGCCACCTCCGGTACAACACACGGGTCCACGACCAACGGGGTGCCCGCCGGAAAACCTCGGCTGCGGGATCTCCCCCCGGAATCATCGCAACTATCGCAAATCAGCCTTTCCACGCTGATGCCAAAGAGCTTCAATCCTCCGCGTTTACTTGATCGTGTGAACCTCTCAAGGTTTTCCGGGCGTCATATCCCGTGCCTTGGAGGCAATTCGCACGCCAAATCATCCTCAAATTTCATGCCATCCACCGGTCCCAAGTCAAACTTGTCTTTGCGCGACAGTCGCGCCCACAGGGGTGCCGTCGGTGTTCCCAGGCGTGTCATCGTGAGCGCTTTGTGCATACTCTGCCTGGCGACCATATCTGCTAAAGCTCAGACCGCGACTACGCAGGGGGCCACCGGCATCACGGACATCGCAGCGACCCTGCACGGGGTGGTCAATCCGGCCTCCGAATCGGTTGTTTTTTACTGCACTTTTCAATTCGGCACCGACACCAGCTACGGCCAAACTGTTAATGCGAATCTCTACTCTGTGATCGGCACTACGCCCATTGCAGTCACCGCAAATCCGCCGGGCCTCCTCCCAAGCACCACCTATCATTATCGCGTCGTAATGACGCCGTATTCGGGAGCTAGCTATCTTGGCGATGACATGACTTTCACGACCGACCCGCCCACCACGCTGCCCAGCTTTGAATCCGTCCGGGCCGACACTATCGTTGACACCGCAGTTTCTTTCACCGTTTTAAATCCGGACAGCGGCGGTTCGGCTGCGACCATCTCAGTCGAATACGGCCCGGACACGACTTATGGCTCGGTTTGCGTCTTCCCTGTCATAATTCCGGTCAATACGACGCTGGCTTACTCGACTGCTCGGGTGGCTGGGCTGGTACCCAACACCACCTATCACTGGCGATTCAAACTGAACAATGCCCAAGGGAGCACTTACAGCGCGGATCAGAGTTTCACCACCATGAAAACTCCGGTCCTGACCACGGGTGCTGCGTCCAACATCGCCAGTCTTGCCGCCACGTTCAACGGCACCGTGAGCCCCATGCAACAGGTGTTTCAGGTCAGCTTCGAATACGGCACTGACACCTCATACGGTAGCCAAACCGGTGCCACTCCGAGTGTCGTTTATGACACTGGAACTATTGCGGTGAGTGCCCGATGCGGCTTCCTGCAGCCCGGCACCACTTATCACTACCGAGTTGTCGCGTTTGCAAGCGGGATTGGTGCGGTCACCGGCCCTGATCAGGTCTTCACCACTCAATCGGACCTCGCCACTGTAAGCGCGACGAACGTGACCGACCTCGGATCCACACTCGCCGCCACCGTGGACGTCGGCAGTATCTATAACCGATACACCTTTTGGTTTGAATACGGCACCAGCACCGATTACGGGGCGAGATCCGATGGTCCTGCCAGTACCCAAAACGACTCTTTGCATCCAGGGCTCAAGGTTGTCACCGCCGGTCTTTACAATCTCCTTCCCGGAACGCTCTACCACTGCCGGATCATGGTTCGAGAAAGTGACTACGACCCTGTTTTCTCTAGCGGCGACTTCACCTTCACCACCGCGGCACCCGCCACACCTCCCACGGTATTGCCGCCCGGCCCTCGTGGTCGCACTCCAGTCGCGCCCACAGGTGCCACCCTTTCAGCCAGCATCATCTCTGGTAGTTCCGCCGCCACTGTCACCGTGGAATACGGGATCGACACCAACTACGGCTTGCAGGTCGTCGTCCCGACAACTGTCCCCGGCAGCATCTATAGCGATTATGTGTTAGCTCGGATCACTGGCCTCACGCCAAACATCACCTACCACTACCGCTTCAAGGCCACCAATAACGAGGGTACTGGGTTGGGAACCGACGGGACTTTCACGACAGCTGCACTACCCGATGTAAGCACCAGCCCTGCCAGCTATGTCGGTTCCTCCTGGGCAAGAATCAATGGCAGTTACGATCCCCATTTGGCAACCTACTGGGTCACTTTCGAATATGGGACAAGTACCGCCTATGGGTTCTCCGCTGCGGATGAGAGTTTCGTAATTGGGAACATCGACGGGCCGAACAGTGCCCACGCCGATCTGCGCGGGATAGCCCCCTCGACCACTTACCACTGCCGCCTCAAGCTCGCGGACGACTACGGGAATTTTTACTATGGCGGTGATACCACCTTCACCACCCTCGCCCCTATGGAGGCGTGGAGGCAGAACTTTTTCGACACCACCGACGACACCGGCGATCATGCCGACCTCGCCAACCCGTCGGGCGATGGCGTGCCCAACCTTCTTAAATACGCTCTGGGCCTTGATCCCACCAGTCCGGTTGCTGCGCCGACGCCCTATCCAGAGACTGCTAGCGATGGCGAAACCTACCTGACTTTTAACTTCTCGCGTGTCAGCGTGGCCACCGACCTCACCTATGAAGTTCAAGTGACCGGCAATCTTGCCGGGCCGTGGACCACCATCGCTACGTCAAGCGGAGGCAACCCCTTTACCGGCTCGGGCCTCGTTCAGGACATCTCTTACATCGATTTCTCATCGGGTGGTGGCGGCTATTTTCCCATCTACCCGCCTCCGCCGCCATCATATCCAGGCTGCGACTATTTCGTCATCGTGCGTGACACCGTTCCCATGTCACAAGCTCCGGCCCGGTTCATGCGCCTGCTGGTCAGGCGTTGACGGTTCGGGGCTCGCAAAGTTGCCCCCTCGATAGGGTCCCAAATAACAGACGTTGTGAGGTCGAATGCCCCCGTCAGGACGATTACCAAGCGCCGATCAAATAGATTGCAAAGTATTGCGCTCCAACAAACGATGAATCCCCACTCCCATAAGGAATACTGTAATTCATGCCATTCTGGCACGGATTTGATGCAGCAAAAATCACCCTAATTGGCGACCCGGACGGCAGGCAGAGCGGCAGGCAACCCGGACGGGTGCGGCGGGTCAGCGCAGAGGGAACCAGCCCCGAACCAACGCCGCCGACCACAAAAAACAACCAAACAAAAACCTGCCAAAAAAAAATGACACACAATGGCTCCCGCGT
>CAIKDP010000029.1 GCA_903826205.1 Akkermansiaceae bacterium | reverse complement strand
GGACAACTTTCAGAAGAGCGGCCCGAGACCCGTCACACCAACCGCAAAACTCATGCCGTTAGAATCACATTTCACCCACGGATTCAGCGGAAGAGGCAACAAAAAAGACGCGCTGGCATTTTTCGCCATCGTGCCGACACCGGCCAAAGGCCAGAAAGCCAAGAAAATTCAATCTATCAAAATCGCATGAAACCGACAATTTACGAAGATACCACCCCAGACGGCCGCCCCTCCTTTTATCTGGTTGACGAGCTTTCTGTTATGTTTGCCACACACAAAGGCAAGCCCAAGTTACACTTTGCCGCCGCCGTAAAACTTGGCGACCTCAAAGCCGGACATATTGAACATGCCATAGACAAAAAAACGGGCATTCTATCAACTTTGCCGTGGCCTTGCGTTGCGATGAAAAGAAAAACGGCAAAAACAAACACTCTCGAAAGTCGGAACATTCCCGCCAAGGCCGCAGAGGCTTTGCTTAAATTGGCCCGCGCATATAACAATGTTTCAATGACCTTTGCAGACGGTTCTTGGAAATGGCAAACCCCAGCCGAGAAAGGCGAGGCCGCGGGACTTATTGAACCGTGGGATGAATGGAAATTTGTAGCCGCTTGGAGATATGGCGCATGGGAGCGAGGCACCCTAACGGAAAGCGCGTGCAAGCCGCTAACGGGCGCGGAACGCCACCTAGACATGCAATCGTTAGGTTACCCAGGCACCGCACGCGCGTTACGACAGATGCTCAAACGTATGGGACTTGTTAGGCCGAAACCCGCCAAGGAATCCGGCCCGACTTGGAGCTTGTGACAGGCAGCGGTGCCTAGCCGTCACAAACGGCAAAATAAGGGTGAAACGGTGTTGCCGCTGCTTTGCATAGCGGGAATGGCCGCGTTTGCTTGGCTCAGCCATGAACGAACTCACCCGCACAGCATTACAAGAAACCGCCGCACGCACCACCACCGAACAAGCAAGCCCGGTGTTGCTTGTGCCTGCTTCCAGCATCGCACGCACCCTTAGCGTGTCACCCCGCTATATCCACTTGTTAGGCGAGCAAGGCAAAATTCCCGTGTGTCGGTTTGGCAAGGGGTGCGTCCGGTTTTCGCCGTCCGCAGTTTTCGCCGCGCTTGGCATTGACGCCGCGTAAGGCCGACCCTCTCAGATATGATAACAGCTTGACCTAACAACTACAACCGAAAATCAAATCATGTCACAATTCAAAACAACCGATAGTTTCAATTCCGCTCTCGCCGCCGAAATGGCCCGCCCGCAGGCATTCCGCGACAAGCTCGCCAGCATCCAATCCGCCGCCGCCGCCAAGCTCCAAGGCTTTGCCGATGCCCCGTTAGACAGCGACATTGCCGAGGTGCTGCAAGCCAAGGGTGAACAACTCGCCGTTTCCGCCACGCTGGAAACATTCGACGCCATCGCCATTGAAAACCGGGCGCGAGTGTTAGGCGATGCCTTTGCCGCCCGGCACGCCGCCGAGGGGCGGGCCGCACTCGACAGCGAGCTTACCACCCGCACGAAGGGCCGGGCCGCAAAGATGGCGCAACTAGGCAAGGAATCCGCCAGCATTCAAGAGGCCATGTTCAAGCCCGACCTGCCCGAGGCCGAGCTTGTCGAACTCGAAAACCGCCGGGCGTTCTTGGTAGGAACCGCCGACAGCCTCGACAGCCTTCTAACCGGTGCGCGGAATGACATCGCCCGTTTTTCTAACGTGCCATCCGCTGAAACGTGGCGCGATGCGGTGCGCTCCGTGTCGCAAGTAGATTTTTCCGTGTAAAGTCCATGTCGGAAAAACACCGCAGGCGAGGCGGTTTTCGTTGGGGAGTCCCGGCCCCTAACTCGCCACCGGGAAACTTTACCTAACAAGCCGCCATTTCCTACGCATGAACACTCTACACAATCCACGCTTTGACGCTGCCACGCTTGACGCAATGCGCCACAGATTGCCCGACTACCTCGCCGCCGTTGGCGTGGAACTCCGCAGGAACGGCACGCGCCTTGTCGGGCGGTGCCCGGTGCATGAAGACGGCAACCCGAGTTTTGCGGTGTTTCCTAACGGCACAAGCTGCGGGTGCTATCCTTGCGACTTTTCCGGCGATGTTTTCGCAACCGCGGTTTGGCTAGGCCGGGCCTCGACCTTTCCCGAGGCCGTCGCCGATGTTGCCGCCGTGCTTGGCGTGTATCTGCCAGACTCGACCGCGGGCACCGCCACAAGGCACGCCACGCCACCGCAAAGGCCAGCCAAGGCACCCGAGCCGCCGTTTGTCTTGTGTGATGGCGACCGGGCACAAGTTGACGCTGCCCGCCTTGCATGGGCCGATGCTTTCGACGGCGGAAATCCGATAGTTGACCAGATCGCCGCAAGCCTTGGCCTCGACCGCGAAACGCTACGCCGGGCCGCGTGGGGCACAAGTGGACTTGGCCTAGCAAACGGATGGCTTGCCTATGCCTATCCGCAGGGGTTGAAATGGCGCAACCCCGACCCGCAGGCCAAGCCCCGGTTTGTGTGGCTTGTCGGCAGGGCAACCGCGCCTTGGCGCATGGAATGGGCGGCCAAGCGCGAGGTTGGCACCGTGTATCTAACCGAGGGGGAAAGCGATTGCCTGGCACTGATTGCCGCTGGCATAGAAGCCGACGGCACCGCCGCCGCCGTTGCATCGCCGGGCACTTCATTCCCGCAGGCATGGGCCGCCATGTACACCGGCAAGCGCACGGTGCTTTGTTTTGACCTCGACCCGCCCGGGCAAGCCGCCGCCGCCAAGGTTGCCGCGTTGCTCGCAGGCCACGCCGCCAGCGTTTCAATCTGGAAAGGGGATTGCCAGTGAGCAACCCGCCGAAAGATTGCCGGGAAAAGTTGGGCCGTGACGGTGCCGCCGCGTTGCTTGAATCGGTGCAAGCTGCCGTGCCTTTCGAGACAAAGCCCGAGGCCACGCCGCAGGCCACCCCGCAAGCGGATCCTGCCAGCCGTTTCTTTTACGATGGCACGCGCTACTTTCTCGACACCGGGGCGGAGTTTGTGCCGTTAGATCAACGCAGCGTTGCCCGTCACATGCGCGGATGGGGTTGCACGTTGGATGAAATCAACGCCGCCTTGTGCGACATTCAAACGCTCCGCCATATCAACTTTGCCGGTCCGCTGGCAGGCCATCCCCGAGGGTTGCACGTTGTCGGGGGGCGCAAGCTGCTTGCGACAAGCTCGCCGGAAATCATTGCCGCCAAGCCGGGCAAGTGGGACACGCTGCGGGCGGTGTTTGAGGGTTTGCTACTCGACCCCGAGGCCGGGCGCGTGCAACTCGACACCTTTCTTGCATGGCTCAAATATGCGCGGGAATCTCTTGTAAGCAACCGCCGCAGGCCGGGGCAGGCAATGGCACTTGCCGGGCCGCGTGGGTGCGGCAAGTCTCTACTGATTGACGTTGCCACGCTGGCACTTGGCAACCGCAGGGCAAACCCATACGCCAATTTCACCGGACGAACCAATTTCAACGGCGACCTTGCCGGGGCGGAATTGTTAGCCGTGGACGATGAAGCGGGTTCAACCGATATTCGCGCCCGGCGAACCTTGGCCGCCAATATCAAAGCGTGCCTGTTTTCGGGTGCCGTTAGGATTGAAGCCAAGAATGCCCAGGCTTTCACCTTTGCGCCCGTGTGGCGCATGATTCTTGCGCTGAATGACGAACCCGAGGCGTTGCTTGTGCTGCCGCCACTAACTGAAGACGTTGCCGACAAAATCACCTTGTTACGGTGCCACAAGCGACCGTTGCCAATGCCGGCATTCACGCTTGCCGAACGGGATGCTTTCTTTGCAACCCTATGCGGCGAACTGCCGGCCTTGCTCGCCTATCTGGAAGCGTGGGAGATTCCCGCAGAGTTGCAAGAGGAGCGGTGCGGCGTGCTGGCGTTTCACCATCCGGCAATCCTTGAAGCATTGCGCGAACTATCGCCCGAGGGGCAGCTTGTGGCACTCATTGACGCTGCCGCCCGCGTGGGTGGAATTGTGCTGCCGTGGGTGGGCACCGCCGCAGATTTGAAGCATTGCCTTATGACCGGGGCAACCGCCCGAGACGCTGAAAAGCTGCTTGGCGGGTGGCACGCTGCCGCAGGCTCATACCTTGCCCGACTGGAAGGCGACCGCGTAGAACGCTTGCCGATGCTTAACGGCGTGCTTCGCTGGCGTGTTCTAAGTGGGTTAGTGGGTTAAGTTTATACCTTAAATAATGAGGGAAGAAAAAGAGAGACACGCGATGCACGGCAACCCCCAAACATGCCCCACTAACCCACTTGACCAGCCCGAGGCCGACCCGCTGGCCATGCCCGGCGTTACCCGCCTGCTTCTATCGGTGGGAGTGAGTCAAGCCTTGCAGCGCACCGGCGAGCAATGCTTTGCGATTGTCGGCAAGTGTTCCTTTCCAGCGTGTCCCGACCGTTGGGCAATCTACCTTGCGCCCGTGCCGATGGCAACCGCCGCCGCCGCGTGCGACGTGCTGCTTGGCCGTGCCACCGCTCGCCGCATCAAACCCGCCTGCAACCTTGACAAGCCATGATTCAGCACCTCGACAATCTCGCCAACCCGCCAGCCATCGCCCTACACCCGCCAGCCTGCCGACGCTGCCGCGTAGCAGTCGGGATGCGTGATAGTGCCAGCCGCACGCCCGACGCGCTAGGGGTGCCCTGCCGCCCTGCTATGGCTCAGAGGGCACCGGGCGAAAGGAATCTTTTAAAGGGGGGGTGCCCGAGGGACTCATGGGGCGGGTGCTTACCTTGTCAGCCCGAGGCACTTTTCAAGCACAATACAAAATACAGCGACCCTCTAAAAAATTCTCCCTAACCAATAACCAAAAACGACAGTGAAACAAATACAGAAAACGACAGTGAAAAAACCAGAATCCAAAATTGAAATGTGCGACAGCATGACCCAGGCCGCCCGGCAATGGGGAATCCCGTTGCCAATCATCCGGCGTGCCCGAGTGCTTGGAGCCGCAAACGTGTTCCGAGGCCAGCGCGTTTATGAAACCCCGTTGCGGGCATGGATCAAAGCCAACCCGGCGGAAGTCAAAAAAGCCATGAAGGATGATTCCGCAAGGGCCGATATTGCCCGGCTCAAACTTGAAAAGCTGCGCGCGGAAGTCTCAATGCTTGAGGAGCGCAACCGCCGCTTGGCCGCCTCGATGATTCCCAAAAAAACAGTGCTGGAAGTTTGGGCCGACGTTTGGTCAATCGTTGCCGAAGAAAGCGAAAAACTCATGTCCGCCGACAAGCACCGGGTTCTAATCCATCGCTGCGAAAGTCAACTCGCCGTGCCGCTCGCAACCGTTGCCTAACGTGGCGGTTTAATCGCTGAAAACTCAAACTTCAAACTTCAAAAATCATGTCTATCACATCAAAGAAATTCGACCCCGCCAGCCTTACCCCGCGTGAGCGCAAAAGCTATCAAAACGGCTTGGCCGTCATCGCCTCCAAGTTGCGCGGCAACCATCGCTTGACCGCCGCAGAGCGCGAAGCCGCTTGCATCGCCGCAGGGCTGGCCACCGTCAAACACACGCTGGCAACCGCCCGAGCGGCAAAGACGATGGCAGCACCGGCACCGGCCCGCCCGGCACCGGCACCCGTCCGCAAGACGTTTGGCACCGTCGGTGTGAGAACGCGCAAACGGTTTTCATGCCCCGGCGGATTGTTTGGCCGCTAAAAAAATCTCCCGGCGTAGGAACTGGGCAAGCTGGCCCGTCCGACCTCGAAAGGGGCCGGGCGGGTTTTCGTTTGGAGTGACCGACCAGACCGCCCGAGGCCGCCGCCGTGGAACTCAGGGGCAGCGCGTGGAACCCTCGACCCTCGACCGCGTGCGCGTGGAGTGACGGCCAAAAACTAGCGCAATTGCGCCAGTTAAAAACTCGACCCTCGACCGCGTGCGCGTGGAGTGACCGCAGGCCCGGCAATGCGTGACCGTCAACGGATGGGTTGACAATCACCGGGCACCGGCCCGCCGATGGCCTCGACCGCCTCGACCGCCTCGACCAGCCCGGCCCGATCACCGACACCGCAGGCCGCAGGATGCCGCTTGCCGGGATGGATGGCCGCCCGCAGGATGGCCGCAGGGCACCGGCGAGGGGTGCAACCGCCCGATTTTCCCCTTGGATTTTCCCGCCTGATTCGGGCAGTATTCGGGAATCGTTAGGAATTTCTGTTAGCCATTTTTTGCTAGGCTTTTTTGTTTAGCCCTACTCCCATAAAGGCTGGAGAAGGTGGCCCGAGACGGATTTGAACCATCGACACGCGAATTTTCAATCCGCTGCTCTACCAACTGAGCTATCGGGCCATAAGAGGAACACCCTTGCGGGCGGGCAGGGATTTAGGCGCAGGGCACAGGGTTTGACAATCAGAAAGTGAAAAAAACCGTGAATTTTGTTCTCTGGGACGGCAGGAATCCAAAATCAATCAGTGGCATCAGTTCTTTTCAGTGGTTTTCTTGGCCGGCCCCGCGTTCTCACGAACGCGCCTTCTTCACTTGATAAAAACCTCGCGGGGCTTGGCACCATCGCCGGGCCCGACGATGCCGCGCAATTCGAGGATATCGACCATGCGAGCGGCGCGGGTATAGCCGAGGCGCAGGCGGCGCTGCAGCAACGAGGTGCTGGCTTTGCGTTCCTGGCGGACCACCTCGATGCATTTCATGATGAGTTCCTCATCGGCCTCGGACACATCCTCGTCGTCATCGGCGCCGCCCTCGTTGATAGAGGATTGGATGTCGGTTTCATATTTGGGCGCTCCTTGTTTGGCACAATGGTTGACGATGCGCTCGACCTCGGCATCGGATAGAAAGGCACCCTGGGCGCGCTCGAGCTTGGCTGAGCCGGGCGGCAGATAGAGCATGTCACCCTTGCCGACAAGTTTGTCGGCCCCCTTGGTGTCGAGGATGACGCGTGAATCCAGCGCGGAGGACACTTGGAAGGCGATGCGGCACGGAATGTTGGCCTTGATGATGCCGGTGACCACATCGGCGCGCGGCGTCTGGGTGGCGATGATGAGGTGAATGCCGGCGGCCCGGGCTTTTTGGGCGATGCGGGCAATGCACATTTCCACATCGGCCGGGGCCGTCTGCATCAGGTCGGCCAACTCGTCGATCAAGACCACGATATAGGGAAAGCGGTCCGGAATTTGATCGTCATCCAAAATGAGTTCATCGAATTCCTCCTCTTCGCCGAGGTCGCCGGCTTCCAAGGCGCGGGCGATTTCCTCGATGGCGGCCTCATCGACGGGCGGCTCGGGCACAGCCGGCATGGGGACGCCGGGAGCCTTTTCCGGGCGCGGTCGGTTGTTGAAGCCGTCGAAGTTGCGGACCCCTTCCTTGGCGAAGATCTTGTAGCGTTTTTCCATTTCGTTGACCACCCACTTGAGGGCGGCCACGGTTTTTTTCGGATCGGTGACGACCGGCACCACCATGTGGGGCAGCTTGTTATACATCTGCATTTCCACCACTTTGGGATCGACCATGATGAAGCGCAGTTCATCCGGGCCGAACTTGAAGAGGATGGAGGCGATGATCGAGTTGATGCAAACGGACTTGCCGGAGCCGGTGGCCCCCGCGACCAACAGATGCGGCATGGCGGCCAAGTCGCCGATGACCGTCTTGCCGTAGACATCCTTGCCAAGGGCCAACGGGATCTTTTTCTTGGCGGAGCGGAACTCGGGGTCGTGCAACAGTTCGTGAAGCGGCACTGCCACCTTTTGGGAATTGGCCAACTCGATGCCCACCGTGTCTTTGCCGGGGATCGGCGCGAGGATGTTGATGCGTTCGGCGCAGGTGGCCCGCGCGATGTCCGCCTCAAGCTGGGAAATGCGCGACACGCGCAAGCCGGTGGACGGATAGATCTCGTAGCGGGTGATGGTCGGACCGCGGGTGATATCCCCGGCGGTCACATCGATGCCAAAGGCTTTGAGCGTTTCGATGATGATTTGTTGGGTGGCGAGAAGCTCCGCGCGATTCGCCTCGGGCGCCTCCTCGGATTCATCCACATCCAACAGGTCGAACCCCGGCAACTCGTAATCCTCAAAGCCGGTGACAGAAAGCGATTGGTGGCTGGGTTTCTTCCGTTCAAAGGGTCTGGCCCCGACGCTGACCGGATCCGCGCTGCGGCGTTGGGAGGCATCGATGATCTGGGGTGGCGGGGTTTCCCGCAAGGGCAGCAGGGATTGGGGATCCTCCTCTTCGGCGGCCTTGGCGCTGGCCTTGGCGTTGGCCTCCCGGTCCTTGCGGCGCTGCTCGCGCTGGCGCTCGCGCTCGGCCAGCATCTCCGCCTCCCGTGCCGCCAAGCGCCCCGCCTCGCTGTGCCTGGCCCGCCATTCGTGGAATTTACGCCGGGCCAACCGGTAACAAGCTTTGGTGAAGCGCACCGGCGTCTGTCCGGTCAGCAGGATCAGCGCAATGAGGTAGGCGGTCCCAGTGAACAGCAACGTGCCAGCCCGACCGATCACCTTGCCCAGCAAGCCACCCAAGTTGCCACCGATCACCCCGCCCGGGCTCACCACGTGGCAACGCAGTGCCCAATCGGTGAAAAACAAGTCCGCAGCGTGCAGGAAACAGGCCCCGGACACCAGCAACACGGCGAAGCCGATGAGCATGCGCGGCCACAAGCGTCCGTCGAAGACCATTTTCATCACCCCGAACCAAACCAAGGCCACCGGGATCAGGCAGGCCGCCGCCCCAAACAACAAAATCTGCGCAAACCCAAGCACTCCACCCACCGGTCCGACCAAATTGGCACCGGTGCTGCCAGAATTGTCGGCAAACGGTTCCAACAACCACCAGTGTGGCAGATCCGCCGGGCTGTAGGAAATGAGCGAGAGCAGCAGCACCAAACCGAAGGCCACCAGGATGATGCCAATGATTTCATTGGACCATTTCCTTGGCTCCGGTTCCTCACCCCGTTTCTTGTTGTCCCTGCTTCCCATGGCTGGCCTCCCCGCCACGATGCCAAAATTTTCAGCGGAAGCAAGATTGTTTTCTCTGCCGGAAAATCAAGCTGGGCAAAGCACCAGTGACTCACTTCCTGCGCATGCGGAAGCCCCCCGCTCGGTTGGCGCCCCCCTAATCCGGGAGATCCGCCGCCCCATGGATCGAGCCCTAACCACTTTATGGTTAAGTGCTCCTAACTAAACCGAGGTTTCAGCGCGGGCCTCCCCGGGCGTTTGATGTTAGCCGCAACTCGTTAGCATTCAATAATTTCCAACGCTCGGGAGTGATCTAACATTCGAGGCGGCCTGATGACCCATGGAAATATCCAAGAAATTACTTGATCCCCCCTAGCCGATTCGTGTAAGCGTTAGCGCATGACAAAGAGATCTTACCAACCGGCAGCTTGGAAGTCGGGCCCGAGTTGGGCGTGAAGCTCCCTTTGACCAGCCAAATATCCCATTACCAATCAGATGAAGAACCAACACATGTTACTTGGAAGTCTGCTGGCGGCCGGATGCCTTGCCTCCATCGCGCAAGCAAGTCCCGCCGGAGCCGAAAACGATGCTTACGAAATGGCGGTCCGCCAGACGCAAGCCGGCTTCACGATCTATCCCGGAGCTTCCGGCAACCTCCAACCGGGCGAGAAAATCCGTCTGTTGATGCCGGTCACCGCCGGGGTCACCTACACGTTTCTCATCGGCGTGGACGAGCGCGTGGCCGACGTTGACCTGTATGTGAACGACGAGCAAGGCAATGAGATCCTTGCGGACGACCGCCGGGACCGCCGGGCCGGGGCCAAGTTTCTCGCCACCTACACGGGCACGGCGGAGGTCTACATTCTGATGAACAACACCCGCATCAACCGCGCCACTGGCAAGTTCCACGGTATCGCCAGTTGGTCGTTGTTGGTCGGCACCCGTGGTGGCTCCACTCAGGAACGCCGGCCACCGGTCGGCGCCGGCGACCGCAATGAAAAAGCCCGCGAAGCCGAACCCCTGAAAAGCGAAGGCAACTGAGACGCGGCATGATTTCGACCCAACCAAACCAACCAAACCAAACCAACACCATGAAATTCAAAGCCATCCTGTTGTCCATCATCGCGCTGCCGTTTCTGGCCGCATCCTGCGCCCCCACGGAGTATCACTCGGTAAGGGTGTATGAACATCACCGCACCGCACCCTCACATCACACTGACGAGCCACGTGACTTCGTGCCCAAGGAAAAGTTCTAACATAACAATCCACCCCCCAACCTCCCTCATGAAAGCATTCCCACTAGCCATGGCCGCGAGCATGGCCCTTGCCGGAGCCGCCCTTGCCGGCGGAATCCAGGGCCGGGTCACCAACGAAGACGGCAGCCCCCGTGCTGGCGCGACCGTTTCCGTCAAAGGTTATCACCAGTCCACAACCACTGACGCCAATGGCTACTACACCCTGCGGATGCCACCCCAAGTGGGCGGCGCCCGCGTGAATGTGTATATCAATGGCGCGTTTGCCGTCAATTGCCTGGTCCCACCGGGCGATGCCAATTCCACGGTGGAGATCACCATGGTCAGACGCTAACAGACGCCAGCCAGCCTATCAACCCAAGGCCGCTCCCTTACCGGAGCGGCCTTGTTTTGTCTGAGTCCTTAAGGAGCGACGACATTCTTGTCGTCGACCACCACCACAGGAATGTGGTGGCTCCTTATCTGCCACCACCACAGGAACCGGAGCGCAGCGAGGCAATGTGGTGGCTCCTTATCATGGGCCTCTCAGCCATCCCTGCGCCAGCGGCGGACACAGCCTGCGAGCACGCTGGCGAGGTCGAGCACCCAGCACAGCAAACCCGCCACGCAGACCCAAGTGCCCGAACGCAGGACGACGAGTCCATCGATATCCCCCGCGCCACTGGTTTTCATCATTTTTGCCAGGTCATCGGCGCGGATGGCCATATCGGCAAGCGGGCTGAGCAGAATGCCGATGGCCAAGGCCATCCACCAGCGGGCCACCGTCAGTGGCCGGATCAACAGACAGAGCAGGGCAATCGCGAGGGTGACACGGGCGGCACGGGTGGCCCACATCGCGACGGATTCCAGGGCGAAGGTGTCGAAACCCTTGATTTCGATCACCGGCAGCCAGGTGGCGCGCAGCAGCAAGGTGGCGGCAAGGGCCAGGAGCAGGCACTCCAGGGACCATCTAACGAAAGCTGGTTTGTGGCAGGGGTGCATCAGCCGTGGGTTTTGCGATGGATTCCAAACAGGGCAAAGCCGTAGCACAAACCAATCCAGCCCGACAAGAGCCAGCCGGCGGCCACCGCCGGGAAGGTGAACAAGAACGGAGTGCCCTTGCTGTATCGGACGTCACCACGGCTTTCGACCGTGTCGCGCTTGCGCTTGATCTCGGAGCCGCTGGCATCGGTGCCGGCAACTTCCCAGACTTTCTTGTGTTGGCCCAGGCGCTCGGCGCGCACCGCCAAATTCTGCCATGAGGTATTGACGTAGGATTCGCGATCGAAGGATTCGGAGATTTTCCGCCCCTCTGCGGACCAGGCGATTTCCTCGGGTTCCGCGGCACCCGTTAGAAACACCGGATGCTTGGTGAGATTGGTCACATAAGGCGTGGCCCGCCCGTAGAGATTTGAGACATCGATGATGCGTTGGCACGCGTGGCTCGGGAAAGCGATGGAAATGGACCGCACCAAGGGCGACATCTTCGGCAGAGTGACCACATAGCCGCCGAACAAAATCTGCGGGATAAGCAACAGCGGCACCCACATCACCGCCTGCGTCGAGGAGCGGACCCAGGCGGACACCGCCAGGCCCAAGCTAACGCCCACCAGCGCCGCGCCGGAAAACGCCAGCAATTTGAGCAGCACGGTGGTCAGCAGGACCCGCCACGGAGAGATTGCCGGAAACGTCAACGCCTTGCCGTCCGGTCCCTGCACGGGCAGACCTTCGGCATTGTTGATCGGACGTGCCCCGGACTCGATGAAACTATCCTCCATGACAAACCACTTGGCGGCAGTGACCGCCAGCCACACCGGCGGTGCCGCGATGAAGCGCTGGAGCACGTTGGGTGGTTTCGCCGCGGGTGTCTTGGTGGCGGGGATATCTGCGGTCTTTGCCTCGTCATCGCCAACCGCGACAAAAGTATCGGCGGCGATATCCTCATCCAGCGAAGGGGGCTTGCCATAGCGGCCTTCCTGCACCAGGCGCATCAGGTAAAGATCCTGGAAATTCTTGGCATCGAAGTTGATGGGATGAATCGCGTGCCCCACTGGTATGATGATCATAAACAACAGCAGACCCTGGACACAGGAAATGAAACCCTGAAAGGCGAACTTGGAACTCAAATAGACATTGCGCCCGAGACCGCAGATTTGCTCGCGCTTGACGATGGGCAGCTCCCCGACGATCTGCTGCGCGCCATTGCTGCAGCCAAACCACATGGTGGCAATCAGACCGAGAAACATCCGGAACCCGAACTCATCAGATACCAAGGCGATGAGCAAACCGATCAACACCACCTGACAGAACAAGAAGGCCAGGTTGAGCCAATCCGCCCCGAGGATTTTCCATTGCCGTACCAGCAGGGTGAGAAAACGCGAGCCGGCGGTGACGCGTTTCGCCTTGCCTTGCGGGATGACCGGCGCGCCCTCCCCGTCGCTGGATGCGCCGGGCGGCTGATGGCCTGGCCAAGCCTTGAACTCCGCCTCCCACTCTGCGGCGCTCTTGGTGCCGCGCAGCACTTCCGAATAGATTTTTTCCAACGGCGATTTGGTGATGCCTAACGATGAGCGGCTGCCCGTGTGCGACTCACTGAGGTCCGCCGCCCGCTTGACGAAGAAATCCCGTGCCTGGGCGGAGTTGCCCTCGAATATGACACGCCCGCCGTGCACAAACACCAGGCGGTCAAACAGATAGGCCTTTTGCAGGACGTGGGTCGTGCACACGACTGTCAAATTGGTCAGAGTCAGTGATTGCAGCAACTCCATCAACGACTCTTCGGTGGCCGGATCGAGACCCGAGGATGGCTCGTCCAGAAACATCACCGAGGGCTTTGACAAAAGCTCGATGCCAATGCTGACCCGTTTGCGCTGGCCGCCGGATAGATGCAGCACCCGCTTGCCCGCGTGTTCCGTCAGACCTAACAGTTCGATGGTGCGCTCGACGAGCGCCTTGCGCTGTTTGTTCCCGAGCCGCAAGCGCAGGCGCGCGGCCAGATAGAACGCGTCGCGCACCACCAACTCGGGGTGGACGATATCGTCCTGCGGCACATAGCCGATGGCCCCCGGGCGGAGTTTGTTCAGCAGCGAGTTTTCGATACCACCAATGGCGACCCTGCCCTGATCGGCCGGGCGGATGCCACACAGCGAGTTGAGCAAGGTGGATTTGCCGGAGCCGGAACCGCCGAGAATGCCGATAAAATCGCCGGTGCCAATGCGCAAGCCGACGTCGTTGAGGATGCGCAGGGGTTTGCCGGTCTGCCGGTCTTTGACAACCACCGCCAGGTGCTCGGCCTCGATGCGTCCGGAATCCGAATGATCCACCCGCTCGATATGCGACCCACGGAACTCAAACACATAGTCGCCAATCTTGAAGCGGTCGCCGAAAATCAGCTTGGCCTGCGTGAAGGGCTCTCCATTGAGCAGGGTCTCGGTCGAACTGTGGTCGGAAAGCATCCACTCGCCATTCTCAAGACCGAGCCGGGCATGGAGTTTGGAAATCGTCCGGTCCTGTGCATCCAACGCGATGTGAAGGGCCGCCGGGTCCGTGGCGTCACCGGGGCCGCGGCCAAACTCATAGGTTTTGGCGGGGTCGAGGGTGAACCCCTCACAAGGCATCCCAGCAAGCGTCGGAGAGTCCCATTTCAAGGAAAACGCGAAGGTCAGCTCCTCGAGTGCAAAGGCCTCACCCGGCCGCAGCGCCTGGCTGCGGCTGCGGGGAGCACCGGCTTCCCGCCACGTCAAGGTGCGCAACGCCGGGTCCCATTCGATCAGCAAGTCGGGGGCCGGATCAGTGGCGTCAGCGGCACCTAACACAAGCGAGCGTTGCGCCAAGCCGGAGATGCCATAAGAACCTTTCTCCAGGCTGAAACGGCGCACACCCGACGCCTGCTTGATAATGAGTTCCGCCTGCATGACTTATGAGGAAAAACTCAGCGCGCGCCCGGGCCCATGACCGGTCTATCAAGCGGGATGTCGTACTCGACCTTGGGCTTGGGCTTTTCCCTCACCGGCGGCGGTGTGGGTTTTGCCGGAGTAGGCGGCACGACGGGGCTGTCTTTCACCCCTGGATTTTCGGGATCACTGAGCGAGACCCTCGACGAGTCGCCAGCCGCCACCTTGGGTGGTTCGCTGGCCACCGGCTTGGGCTCCCAATTGTCCGACTTGGTGAATTTCCACTCGCCCTTGATGTTGGCAGAACCGGTCCAGTACAGGGTGCGCAACGAACCATTGGTCTCCTTGAGCACCACCTTGGCCTTGCAACTGAAGGGGCGCTCAAACGAAGGAATGGTTAGGTCCGCGGTGCTGAAGGCGACCACCGTGGCCCCCTGAACCTGTTGCCGTGCCTCCTCCTTGAGTTTCGAGCCCTCCAGATCCAGCGTTTTTTCGATTTCGGCGGCAGTGGGCATCTTGACCGCCTCGGTCTTGCTGATTTTCAACTTGGCCGCCTCGAGTTCGGCTTTGAGTTGCGGGACTTCCTTCTCGCGATCGGCTTTGAGGTCGGCGATTTGCTCTTCGAGGCGGGAGTTTTTGGCAAGCGCTTCGGCCAAGTCCTTCTGGCCTTCGCGGATGGCGGAAGGATCCTCCGAATTGCAGGACGACAGCAGCAGGCAAGCCATGCCGGTGGCAGATGCAATGACGTGAGAGCGGAGTTTCATGGCATGACGGGGCCAGCCCAATGTCCGGATTATTTGGCTTCCTTGACGCAAGCGACCACCGTCTGCGAGGTGAGTTTGGCCATCGCCTCGACGCTGTCCTTCGACAGGGGTTTGCGGAGTTCAACGGTGACGAGCTTCTCCAAGTCGGTCATCGCCTCGGAAATCAATTTGACGATTCCCACATTGGGCAGACCGGCGCCGTCCAAGTCGGCTTTGAGTTCCTTGACGAGAAGCGGTTCACGGAGCAGTCCGCCGGTGCGTTCGTTGTAATTGTCCTTGACCAAATTCGAGGTGTAGCGGGCCCCTTGCAACCAGCCCGCCGCATACAGGATCTTGCGGACCGGGGCTTTGCTGCCACTGCCCGACTCGCGCTGCAACACGGCCTCGATGTCCTGTTGCAAGTAGCCGAGTTCAAGGAAGACCCGGCCCCACTCACCGCGGGTGGCGAAGGAACGCACCATCTTGGCACGCCGCAAATCCTCATCGGTGACGCCGAGTTTCTTGCCGAGTTTCTCGATTTGGTCGGCGCAGGAATTGAGTTTTTCGGCATCACGGGCCTTGATGGCCATGACGCCGTCGCAGATGCGGAAACCTAACAAGGCAGGAATTGCCACCTTGGTATCCTTGACGGAATCCGGGTCAATATTCACCTCGGTGCGGTTCATTACCTCCTTCCATTTGACGGTGCCCGCGCCAAGGGCGGCGTCAAGGGCGATGAATTTGTCATAGGGATTTGGACGAATCATGTTTTCGCCCGAACTCACGGTTTTGGCATTCTTGAGCGCTTCCTTGGAAGTCGGCTTTTTTTCCGGGGTGTCTTGGGCGCTGGCCATGGGGACGACCAGACTCGAGGCAATCAGGGTGCAGGCAAGCAAGCGGGCGGAAATGAGGAAGCGATGGTTCATGTGCGTGACTGGGAATTTGCGGGTGCCTCGGGATATTGCAAGCAAAATCTGGCAAAATCCGGGCCGCCGGAATCCGGAATCCGATGACCTGACAAAAAAATCCCCGGCGCCGGCGGCACCAGGGATTTTGTTGAATTCTGATAGAACCGCGGGGTGCTCAACCCGGGATCAAATCCTTGACGGCATCACGTTCTTCCTTGAGTTCGGCGACGGAGGCATCAATTTTCTCACGGCTGAAGGCATCAATGGGCAGACCTTGGACGACTTCCCACTTGCCGTTTTCGAGGGTACGAATCGGCATCGAGGCGATGAGGCCCGGTTCAATGCCATAGGAGCCATCGGAACAAACAGCCACCGAGTGCCAATCGCCGGCCGGGGTCGGCGTGATGAGACTCATGACCGTATCCAGGGCGGCGTTGGCGGCGGAAGCGGCGGAGGAGGCGCCGCGTGCCTTGATGATGGCCGCGCCGCGTTGTTGGACGGTGGCGATGAACTCCCCCTTGAGCCACTCGACATGGGTGATCACATCGGTGACCGGGCGGCCGTGGATTTTGGCGTTGGTGAAGTCCGGGTATTGAGTGGCCGAGTGATTGCCCCAGATGCAGAGGTTGGTGATCTTGGAAGGATGAACGCTGGCCTTTTTCGCGAGTTGGCTCTTGGCGCGGTTCTCATCCAAGCGGGTCATGGCGAAGAAGCGCTCTTTAGGCACCCCCTCGGCATTGCACATGGCGATGAGGGCGTTGGTATTGCAGGGGTTGCCAACCACCAGGACGCGCACGTTCTTGGCGGCGTTGCGGGCAATCGCCTTGCCTTGCCCGGTGAAAATCTTGCCGTTGATGCCGAGCAGTTCGCCGCGCTCCATGCCAGCCTTGCGGGGCACCGAACCGACGAGCAATGCCCAGTTGGCACCGCTGAAACCTTCATTCAAATCGGCGGTGGCGACCACCTCGTTGAGCAGCGGGAACGCGCAGTCATCGAGTTCCATCACCACTCCGCTCAGGGCGGGCAGCGCGGGTTCGATCTCAATGAGACGAAGATTGACCGGTTGATCCGGGCCAAAAACGGCGCCGGAAGCGATACGGAACAGCAGCGCGTAGCCAATTTGGCCAGCGGCACCAGTGATGGAGACGGTAATGGGATCTTTCATAGGTGATGAGTGGTATGTTGCACGGCAGAGTTAGGACAAGCCTCGCCCGCCGTCAATGCTCAAGCGCCACATCATAAATCCTGCGCGGCATTTGGCGCTCATTGCGCGGCAGGGGCGCTCGTCGCGCTGCAGGACTCGCCCCGCACGCCCCCTCGTGGCACATGTTCGCGCGGATTTCGCCGCTCCATGCCCGGCATGCAGCATGGTGCTCCCATGACAATATTTTGGGACGACCGTCCAAAGTAATCGTCATGGGCGCGAGCGATGGGTGGCTCGTCAGAAGTAACGGCGGACACGGCATGGGGGAAATTGGCCTGGGGGATTGGGACTGGGAAAAGCTGCCGGTGTGCAGACAGTCGCTTGGGGGGGGCGATTATTTCAAAAAAACAGGCTTGCCCTGGCTGCGGAATTGTCCTACTTATCGCGTTCAGCGCACCGCCGGATGGCGGGCGGATTGATTCCGCCACCCATCTAACCGTGAGCCACCGGCATTAGCCACCCCATGATTTTTCAGGAACGATCCTCATTAAGAACTCCCGCAGCCGGTCGCTGTGACAGGTCGGGGCGCGCTGTCTCCCACCCATGATCCGGCGTTTGGTTCATCGTTCCGCACCCCTCTTCGCACTGGAATTGTGTGGCGGCTTCGTCTGCTTGCACGCCGGTGAGTCGTATCCACCCACCGGAGGACAAAGCCATAGCTAAACCACCAAGAGACCAAAACAGGGGTCGTTTCCGCGATATGACGCGGATCAACGACCGAATCCGCGCCCCGAAAGTGCGTGTCATTCTCGCCAACGGCGAGCAACTCGGCGTCATGAGTTCCCGCGAGGCACTGGCCAAGGCCATTGCGTATGGGCTGGACCTTGTGGAAATTGCCGGCCAAGTGGACCCGCCCGTCTGCAAGATCATCGACTACGGGAAATACAAATACGAGCAGGCGAAACTCAAGAAGCAGAAGTCCAAGAGTTCGACGCGCATGAAGGAAGTGAAATTCCGCGTGGTCACAGGGCAACACGACTACAACATCAAGCTGGGGCGTGCGGAAGGGTTCCTTGATAGCAACCACAAGGTGCGTTTTGTGCTGCAATTCAAGGGTCGCGAGAACGCCCACAAGGATCTGGGCTTTGCCGCCCTCAACCGCATCATTGAAGATCTCAAGTCCATGGCGCAAGTGGATCAACCGCCGCGCCTCAACGGGCGCGCCGTGGCGATGATCCTCTCGCCCTTGCCGCAACACCAGCGCAAGCGCAAGTTCCACCTCTTCCACGGCGAGCTCATGGAGGATGACGACTTCGATGAGGACGAAGTCCATGAGGACGACGAAGATGTGGTGCCCGACGAGGTGCCTGACGAGGTGCCCGCTGAAGCCCTTCCCGTCGCGGAAGAAGCGGGTCACTAGTCATAGGTCCCATAGGTCCCATAGGTCCCATAGGTCCCATAGGTCCGTTGGTCCGTTGGTCCATGACTCAATTCCAAGCAGGAACCACACATCCACTCTTCATTTCCCCATGCTCTATCTGTTTGACATAGACGGCACGCTGATAGACACCGGCGGGGCCGGCATGCGGGCGATGCATGAAGCGACGCTTGAGATATTCGGCGCCAGCGGGCCGGTTTTGGATTTTGCAGGCAGCACCGATCTGGGGATAGTGGCCCACATTCACGCCCATTGGGGAATCGAACCCGACCGCGGGCAGGTCGCAGGGTTTCTTGAGATCTATCATGAGAGACTGGCCTGGAATCTTGCGCACGGCAACTTTCCCGGACGCATCATCGCCGGCGTGCCGGAAGTGCTGGCGGCGTTGGCTGAGCGGCCCCATGCCACGCTGGGATTGCTCACCGGCAACACCGCCGCTGGTGCCGCAGCCAAGTTGCGGCATTTCCAACTGGATGCCTATTTCCCCTTCGGTGCCTACGGCAGCGACCATGTGGATCGCAACCAGCTGGGTCCGATCGCCCTGGCACGCGCTGCGGCCCACGCCGGACGCGCCTTCACCCCGGCGGAAACCCTTGTCATTGGTGACACCCCCAAAGACATTGCCTGTGCCCATGCCATTGGTGCCCGCTGCCTCGCCGTGGCCACCGGCCGCTACTCCACCGCAGACCTCGCAGTCCACGGCGCGGACGCCGTCGTGAGCACCCTTGATGAGGCGCTCGCCTGGCTCTAACTCTTAGTTAGAACTTGCGCAACACCGTGTCGTGGCAGAAGCGTTCCTGGGTGAGCGGGTGATCCAGCGTGTAATGCAGGCCGCGGGATTCCTTGCGGCGCACCGCGCAATCGACGATAAGGCTGGCTGCGGTGACCAGGTTGCGCAATTCGAGGATATCGGCATTGACGCGGTGGCCCCAGTAGAACTCGCGCACTTCCTTGCCCAGATTCCGCAGGCGGGCCGCGGCGCGACGCAGGCGGTTATCGGTGCGGACGATGGAAACGTAGTCCCACATCAAGCGGCGGATTTCATCCCAATTGTGATAGATGACGACCAATTCATCGGGCTCAGCGGTGTTGCCGGGTTCCCACTCGGGGATGGCGGGAGGGGCCGGCGGTTGTTTGCCGGGGGCAAAGCGGCGGAGCATATCGTCCATGGCCAGGCGCGCCATGACATTGCCTTCCAACAAAGAATTGGAGGCGAGGCGATTGGCGCCGTGGAGGCCGGTGCAGGCGACTTCGCCGATGGCATACAAGCCGGAGATGCCGGTTCTGCCTTTCACATCGGTGACCACCCCGCCGCATTGATAGTGGGCGGCCGGCACCACCGGGATCGGTTGGGTTTCGCTATCGAGGCCGTATTTCAGGAGGTTCTCATAAATGTAGGGAAAGCGTTCACGCATGAACCCCTTTGGCTTGTGGGTGATATCCAGATAGACGCAGTCGGCGCCGGTGCGTTTGAGTTCGCGGTCAATGGCGCGGGCCACGATGTCACGCGGCGCGAGCGAGCCGCGCGGATCGCTGCTCTTGGTGAAATCCTCCCCCTTGCCATTAATCAGGATGCCCCCCTCCCCTCGCACCGCCTCGCTTACCAAAAACGACCGCGCTTCCGGCCCGGTCGCGCTCGGGTTGTAAAAACACGTCGGATGAAACTGGATGAATTCCATGTTGGCGATGGAAGCCCCGGCGCGCCAAGCGAGGGCCACCCCGTCGCCGGTGGCGGAATCCGGGTTGGTGGTATAGAGATAGACTTTGCCGCAGCCGCCGGCCGCGAGCACCACGCGATCCGAGCGGAAGACGCTCACCTCGTTGGTCCGAGCATCTAACACATAGGCTCCGAGCACCCGGTCGTCAGCCACCGCGCCGAGCTTCGAGGTGGTGATCAGATCGATGGCGAAGTGATGTTCCAGGAGTGTGATGTTAGGGGTGTTGCGGGCGGTTTCAATGAGAGCCCTGGCGACTTCGAGACCGGTGGTGTCGCGCGTGTGCAACACCCGCCGATACGAGTGGCCGCCCTCTTTGCCGAGTTGGAAGCGCTCGCCCGCCTTGTCGAACACCACGCCGTAGCTCATCAAGTCCCGGATGGTGGTCGCGCCCTCGCTGGCAATCGTGCGCACCGCGGCCTCATGGCACAGGCCGGCGCCCGCATCCAGAGTATCGGCCACGTGGCTCTCGACGGAATCTCCAGCAAAACAGAGATTGTCCGGCAGGACGGCGGCGATTCCACCTTGCGCCCACGCGGTATTGGACTCGTAGGCATTGCCTTTCATCAACACCGTCACCGAGCCATGGCGGGCGGCACGCAAGGCAAACGACAATCCGGCCACACCGGCACCGATGACGAGATAATCTGATGACATGAGCCCGCAGCATGGTCGCACTTCCCCAGTTGGGAAAGAAAAAATTGTTGCCTTTGGTTTGACGGAGGATTACCCGCCTGCTTGATTGTGCGTGCGCCGACTGCGCCTTTAACCATGGCTTCCTACGACAACGTCACTCCACCCGCCGGTTCGAAAATCACCATTAAGAACGGTAAACTCAAGGTTCCCAACAATCCGATCATTCCTTTCATCGAGGGGGATGGCACAGGTCCTGACATCTGGCGGGCCTCCCAGCGGGTATTTGACGCGGCCGTTGAGAAAGCTTACGGGAGCGACAAGAAGATCGCGTGGTTTGAAGTGTTGGCCGGTGAAAAGGCCTACGAAATGTTCAAGGACAAGGAAAAGGATCTCGGCAAGGCCTGGCTGCCGGATGACACCCTTACCGCGTTTCGCGAATATCTGGTTGGCATCAAGGGGCCACTGACCACGCCGGTGGGTGGCGGCATTCGTTCGCTCAACGTGGCGTTGCGGCAGATTCTGGATCTCTATGTGTGTCTGCGTCCGGTGCGCTGGTTCACCGGGGTGCCCAGTCCGATCAAGCGGCCGGACCTCACGGACATGGTGATTTTCCGCGAAAACACCGAGGACATCTATGCGGGCATCGAATTCCAAGAAGGGACCGAAGATGCCAGGGAATTCCGTAAATTCCTCAAGAAAACGTTTCCCAAGGCCTACGAAAAAGTGCGCTTCCCGAAAACCGCAGGTTTTGGCATCAAGCCCGTCTCCGAAGAAGGCACCCAGCGCTTGGTGCGAGCGGCCCTTGACTATGCCATTGCCGAGGGCAAACCGTCGCTCACTTTGGTCCATAAGGGCAACATCATGAAATTCACCGAAGGCGCCTTCCGCGATTGGGGCTACGAACTCGCCAAGACGGAATACGGCGCGGTCGAACTCGATGGCGGCCCATGGTGCGTCATCCCACAAGGCAAGCCCGGGGCCGGCCTCATCATCAAGGATGTCATTGCGGATGCCTTCCTCCAACAACTCCTCACCCGCCCCGCCGAATACAGCGTGGTGGCCACTCTCAACCTCAACGGCGACTACATCTCCGACGCCCTGGCCGCCTGTGTGGGTGGCATTGGCATCGCCCCCGGCGGCAACATCAACTACCTCACAGGGCACGCGATATTCGAGGCCACCCACGGCACGGCTCCCAAGTACGCCAACCTCGACAAGGTCAACCCGGGCTCGGTCATTCTCTCCGGGGAAATGATGCTGCGCCATCTCGGATGGAACGCCGCCGCCGACCTCATCATCAAGGGCATCAACGGGGCCATCGCGGCCAAGACCGTCACTTACGACTTTGCCCGCCTGATGGACGACGCCACCGAGGTGAGCTGCTCCGGTTTTGCCGACGCCGTGATCCAGCGGATGGGCTGACGCCATACATCACCCTAGCCATGGAATTCCTCCAAACCGCTCTCCAAAGCCACTTTGTATGGGGCTTGCTGCTGGGCCTGTTGATCGCCGGCTTCATCTTGAAATCCGGCTTCACATCCCGCCGCCACGCCGCCCGTGAACTCAAGCGCGTGGAAACCGAACTGCGCGAACTTCAAGGCCACCTCAATACCCAACTCAAAATCAACGCGTCCGGCAACGAAACCCTCAACGCCGAACTCGAGTCGCTGCGCCGCCAGAACGAAAACCTCCGCGTCAACATCGCCGCGCTCCAACAAAAACCCGGCCGCGCCGAACAACGGCTTCTGCAAATCCATGAAGCCGCCATCCGCACCCTGCGCGAGCAGGCGCCGGGATTTGCAGCAGCCTGGGAAAAGGCCTTCCGCCAGGCGGAGTCCGACATGGAAGCCTCGGACTCCGGGTTCAAGAAGCTCATCCGGCGGGTGATGCCCAGCCTCGGCAATGGCCCGGCCAACCCCTCCCAGTCTGTTAGCGTCGCCAGCGAGGAACGCGAATAGACAGCACTTGCCTCATGGGCAGTCCCGGCCATCCACCCAGCAAGGGATACAACTCATACGGGGTCTATCTGCGGGAAAAGTTTGCGGGTCAGCGCGTCTTCAAGGTCATTGTCGATGCCGGCCTGAGTTGCCCGAACCGCGATGGCAGCAAGGGCTATGGCGGCTGCACGTATTGCAATGTCGATGCGTTCACCCCACTACTCCCGCGCTCGCTCTCGGCCATCCGCGCCCAGATCGAGCAAGGCATGGCCCGCGCCAGGGACAACTACGCCGCCGAAAAATTCATCATCTATTTCCAACCCAACACCAACACCCACGCCCCGGTCGCCACCCTCCGCGCGCTCTATGACGAGGCGCTCGCCATCTGCCCGCAGGATGTGGTCGGCCTGGCGGTGGGGACCCGGGCCGACTGCCTTGACCCGGAAAAAATCTCTTTGTTAGAGAGTTATGCCCGGCACCTGATGGTGGATTTGGAAATGGGCATGGAATCCATCCATGAAGCCACCCTGCTCAAGCTCAACCGCGGCTGCACGCATCATGATCTGGTCACCATCCTCGGATTGTTAGAAAACAGTCCGCTCAACATCTGTGTGCACACGGTTTTCGGTTTCCCGGGTGAGACCAGGGAGATGCTGCTGGCCTATGCCCGCGAGATCAACCGCTTCCCGCAGATCAAGTTCGTCAAGCTCCATCACCTGCACGTGGTGGCGGGCTCGATCATGGCCGCGCATTACCAACGCGCGCCGTTCAAGTTGTTTGAATTGGACGAATACACCGATTTCCTTTGCGAATTCCTGCCGCTGCTGCGCCCGGACATCGTGGTGCAGCGCTTGTTCGGCATTGCCGATTGGGATCTGCTCATCGCGCCCAACTGGGGCATGAAAAAAGTCCGCATCCAGACCCACATCGACCAGGCCATCCTGCGCCGCGGCATCGTGCAGGGCAGCGAGTGGTCCAGCGTCCGCGTCACCAACACCTAACCCGCCTCGCAAGTCACTTGGGTCCGATGCCGCCTCACTTATGGAGTGACGACCTTCTTGTCGTCATGAGGAAGGAATGCTCATGAACTGGACCCTGCGGCGTACACTCATGCACCACTCTTGCGCAACCACCACAAGAATGTGGTGGCTCCTTATCGCCTCCGCACCACACTTAAGGAGCGACGACATTCATGTCGT
Source organism: Akkermansiaceae bacterium (assembly GCA_903826205.1). Taxonomy (GTDB): domain Bacteria; phylum Verrucomicrobiota; class Verrucomicrobiia; order Verrucomicrobiales; family Akkermansiaceae; genus Luteolibacter. Next base: position 21 of record CAIKDP010000029.1, on the reverse strand, counting down.
CATGCGGAAGGCTTGCTCATG
>CAIKDP010000028.1 GCA_903826205.1 Akkermansiaceae bacterium | reverse complement strand
GCCTTGCGGGAAAGCGGAATCGGTTATGCCATCCTGCGTCCAGCCGTCATCTTCGGGGACGAGGACATACTCATCAACAACATCGCGTGGGCCCTGCGGACGTTTCCGGTGTTCGGGGTCTTCGGGGATGGCAGTTACCGCTTGCGACCGATCCATGTGGATGACCTCGCGGAGAGCGCCGTCAGTGCCGGGGAGTTAGATGACAACTGCCTCATCCAAGCCGTCGGGCCGGAGGCGTATGCCTATCGGGAACTCGTCGCGACCATCGGCAAAGCCATCAATTGTGAACGCCCCATCCTGAATATCCCGCCTTGGTTGGGCTATCTCGCGAGCCGGGTCATTGGCTTTTGCAAACATGATGTGTTCATCACGCGGGAGGAAATCCGCGGACTGATGAGCGGACTGCTCGATGTGGAAGGCCCCGCCAGCGGCTCCATCCGGCTCAGCGAGTGGTGTCATGCCAACGCCACGCGCCTCGGCCGGCACTACGCCAGCGAGCTGGCCCGCCGCCGTGACCGGACTGCGGCTTTGGCCTAAGAATTACTCTTGGGCTTTGCCTGGCTTGCGCTGCTGTCGCGACCGCTCCTGCCCTTGGGCCAAGAATTGCGGCAAGGTCAAGGGCGGCTGTTGGCCCACGATCTTGCGGGTCTTGTCGGCAAGTTTTTTCCGCAGGTCTGCTTGGCTCGTTTTCATGGTTCCTTACTGATCCAAACTGTTGCAAGATTTTCCTTGCTTTCAGTTTGCAATCGGCGACTTTGTAAACATGCCTGCCACGAGCACAGTTTCCACCCGTCTTGACGCTGCGGATTTGTCCCTCATCCAGTCCTTGGCGGAGCTCGAAGGTTGTGACCGCGCGACCTTGATCAAGTCTCTGGTGCGGAATGGCTTGAAAAATCTCCGCCGCGAGCGGGCGGTGGAAGCCTTTCGCCGCGAAGAAGTGACGCTGTCGCGTGCCGCCGAACTGGCCGGACTCAACTTGTGGGAGTTTCTGGCGCTCATGGATTTGGAAAAGCTCGAATTGCACTATGACGTGGCCGAGTTGGAGGAAGATGTGCGCGCCCTGAAATGATGACCGTAGTCTGTGACGCAAGTCCGTTGATTTTCCTGGCCAAGCTTGACCGCCTGGGCCTGATTCGCGGGTTGTTGGGGAAGGATGTCGTGGTCTTGCAATGCGTGGTGGATGAGGTGCTGGGCAATGCGCATGGCCATGATCTCGAACAGAAGCGGCTGCAGGCGTTTCTAAAATCAGTTAGAACCGTCGCCTTTGCCGAATCAAGCTACAAGTCCGGGCGTTTGAGTGCCAGTGACCGGCAAACCCTGACCTATGCCGTGCGCCATCACGCGGCCTGGTTGGTGGCGGATGAGCGCATGCTGCGCCGCATCGCCAAGAGCGAAGGCATTGCCACCATCGGCACCCTCGGTCTGCTTGCTGCCGCAGTGAAAAGGGGGCTCCTATCAAGGCGCGAGGCCTTGGCCGATCTGGATACCGCCATTTCCTCCCACAACTTCAGGATTTCCATCGCCCTGTACCAGAGGTTTCAAGCGGAACTCCGAGGGCGTTAGGTTGCCGTTCGGCATCGCTGGATGAGATGATTTTTCCCGCCGATACGACAGCTATGGCCACTCGCCAGGCTAGCCCCCCTCACGGCAGCTTGATGGCGTCGAGCTTGAAGGGCACGATCACGAGGGATTTGGCAGTGAGCAGATAGATCCTGGCGACCACGCCATCCGGCACTTTGGTCACATTGACCGAGACGTCCTTGCTGCCGCCAAAGCCCATGGAACCACTGCCGTGGATCTCCAGTGCCTTGCCGTCCGCGCTGCAAAACTCCACCGCCGCCACCTTGTTGTTTGGATCTTTGATTTTGTAGCTAAGCTCGCCGGCCTTGGGTGCTTTGAGCGTGATCTCCACCCCGGCGGCTTTCATGGCCGCGTTGTCGAGCGGTTTGCCCGCCTCCTTGGCCACGCTGGCGGTGACGATACTCGCCGGGTCGGCCTTGGGCGACATCAGCTCCACGGTGCCGGAAACCTTCACGGTTTTCGCCGTGCGCTCGGGATTGTCCAGATCGACGCCCGCCTCATACTCGCCCTGTTTCTTGGGTCCCGGACCAAAGGGTTCCGCCAGGGGTTTGAAATCATCGGCCCACATCCTGCGCTTCTTGTCCTCGACGAGATTCTTGCCGGTATCATCGGTGGCCTCAGCCACTTTCACCCGCATGCCCTTGACGTCAGCCAGCTCCGCCCCGACAAGGCGCAGCTTGATTTCCAGCCCGGAAAAAAACTCGCCGGTGGTGCGTTTGTCAGTGACCTCACCGACGGAGACGGCCATTTCGGCATGGACGAGCCCTGCGGCGGCGATAAGCAGCGGAATGATGTGTTTCATGATGCGGGATGATCTATCCGGCCTGGTGGCACGGGTCAAGCATTCCTTTCCAGCCGGCCTTTCCGGCACAAAATCCTCTTGCCCCCTTGGATATGTCAGGTATCTTCCGCGCGCCACCCCCTCCCCCTCTCCCGGCCTTGACCACCGCCCGCCCCCATCCGCCCTTAGCCCCCCCACCCCACATGTCCGACTCCCAAACATCACCGCATGGCTGGCCTGCTCCGCAAGGTCTGTGGCATCCGTCGCAGGAAAAAGATGGCTGCGGCGTGGGCTTTATCGCCCACTTGAAAGGCAAACGCTCCCACGACATCATCGTGAAAACCCTCATGATGAACAGCCACATGGACCACCGCGGAGCCAGCGGCGCCGATCCGGCCACCGGCGATGGCGCGGGCATTTTCGTCCAGATGCCGGACAAGTTTCTGCGCAAGGAACTGGCCAAGCAAGGCCTTGAGCTGCCGCCGGAAGGTGACTATGCGTCCGGGTTGGTGTTTCTCTCGCCGGAAGCGAGCGTGCGCGAGGCCGCCATGCAATTGTTCGAACACGTCATCCGCGATGAGGGGCAGAAATTCCTTGGCTGGCGCACGGTGCCGGTGCGCAGCGAGATTCTGGGCAAGACCTCAGGCCGCTATGAGCCGGTCATCAAGCAGGTGTTTCTGAAAAAGAGCGCCGACATCACCGATCCGATGGAGTTTGAGCGCAAACTCTACGTCATCCGCAAGCGGGTGGCCCACGCGATCCGCACCAACGAGGTGCCTAACAAATTCAGCGACGTCCACGGCAACCGCGGCAACACCTTCCCCGGCGCCAATTACTACTACGTCACCGGCCTGTCCGCCAAGACCATGATCTACAAGGGCATGCTCACCGCCTGCCAGTTGGGGGATTACTTC
>CAIKDP010000027.1 GCA_903826205.1 Akkermansiaceae bacterium | reverse complement strand
GGACCGGGAACGAGCGGGAAATCTGCATGGCGATGGCCCGCCCGAGAAATCCTTGTGGCCGGGCATCACTGAGAAAAAAGGGGAACCCTTCCCAAAGTCCCTCCCGGTTGGCAAATCGATCCGCCCATGCGGGTGGCGTTCCCGCCCACAGGATGCGCCAGTGCCGTTGATGAAGCGCCTCCAGCTCGGCCCAGAGCCGTGCTTGACCCGACTCATCCATGGCATAGATCGGCCACCGGCTCCCCGCATTCCCGACCGTCCGCCTGAGGGCGTAACGGGTGCTGCGGGTCGCTCCCATCGTCACCAACTCATCGCCGAAATCCGCCAGCGCTCGCACAATGGTCGTTCGATTCACCCGCAAAACCGCCGCGAGTTCCGTCGCCGAGACCGGCCCACGCGCTCGAATGAGTGGGGCCAGATTTTCACGGATGATCTGCGTTGGGCGCGCCATTGCGAGGGGATTATGCATCATAATCTGAACGAATCAACAATTATTTAATGGTTCACCGTGAGCGTGTTACATTCATGACCGGTTTGTATTGAAGATTGAACGCATCATGAATTGAGCCTGGAATGCCCCCTCCCATGTGCCCTTCCGCCAATCCACCATGGGACGGGCGGGACGGCTTGATAGGTCACGCGGCGATGGCCGGGACCGCGGCTTGTGCTGCGGCCTGCTCCGCCCCGGCTTCCGGCGCATCTTCCCCGGTGCATCGGCACGGCATGATGACACAGAAGGTGTGAGTGATGGGGGTTGTAATAAGGGTGAGTGTCAGACAAACGGATAATCGAAGTGGTAAACCGGGTTTGGAACTTGCTTTGGTGCTGGGTAACCTGCTATCTTCGCGATGAAGGTTTCGGACATGAAACACCTTCTCTGCTACGCTAATTGCTACGCAATCGCGTAACTCGTTGCAATACAGTTACATAGGAAATATATAAGTGTCCCACCCGGACTCCCGCATCCACGGCTGGCTTTGCCGCGCCGTCAACCATCCGGAATTCACCTCGCGCCTGGCCCCATTGGCCACCGGTGCGGGGGAGGTTGTGCTTGATCATGCCGCGGAAGCGTCCCATGCATTTCTAGCCGCGCTGGTGGCGTTGGCCGCCAAAACCCAGCACAAGTCCCGCTTGTGGCTCGTGTGCGACCTGCCGCGCCACCGCGAACGTCTCGCCGCCGAACTCGAACTCTGGGGCGTCACCGCGCTGGTGCTCCCCGAGGCCCCGGTCGCCACCGGTGAAGGGGCCATCGCCGATCCGGAATCCGCCGCCGAGTGGTTTTCCGTGTTGGAAATTCTCGCCCGCGCCGAACACTGTGCCGTCATCTGCGGCAGCGAGGCGTTTGCCGGCAGGGCGCCCTCCCCCGCCGCCTTGCGTGCCAGTCGCACGCCGCTCACCCCCGGCACCCAGCTCGACCCCGCCGCGCTCGCCGCCACTCTAACAGACAACGGCTACGAGCGCGTTCCCAGCGTCGCCGCACGCGGCCAGTTTGCGGTGCGCGGCGGCATTCTCGATCTGTTTGCGTGGCAGGCGCCCAAGCCGCTGCGCCTGGAGTTTTTCGACACCGAGCTCGAATCGCTGCGCGAGTTCGACCTCGATTCCCAGGCGTCCACGGCAAAATTGTTGGAAGCGGATTTATTGTTAGCCGAGCCGACGGTGGAGGCAACGGTGGGCGACTACCGGCGCGCGGGGGACCTGGTTATTTCCTTCGATGCGGAGTTTCCGCGCCCGGACGTGCGGATTCTGGAAGGCGCGGCCGAATTCAACAGTGAAGAGAATTTCACGCTGGCGTGTTTCGGCAGCCCGTTCGGCACGTTTGAGGCCGGGGATTTCATTCTGGAAGAGGCCCGGCGCGAGCGGTTTTTCCGCCAGCTCAACGAATGGCAGCGCGAGGGTTGGGAAGTGGCCATGGTCTTTGGCAGCAAGGGGGAGGAGGAACGCTTTGCCGAACTCGCCGGCAAAGCCCTCGAACGTGACCTCGGCCTCATCCCGGTGCGCGGCGAACTGCTCGCCGGCTTCACCGTCCCCGTCCTCAAACTCACCGTGCTGTCCTCGTCCGAACTCTTCGGCCGCTACCGCGCACCCGGCATGGCCCGCCGCTCAACCCTCGACAAAGCCCGCGCCGCCCGCGCCCGTGCCACCGTCGATGAAATGGAGGAAGGCGATCTGGTCGTCCACTACGAATATGGCATTGCGCGCTTCCGCGGCATCCAACCCGGCGAGGACGGCGACGAACTCGTCCTTGAATACCGCGAGGGGGCCCATCTGTGCGTGCCGTTAGAACAAGCCCATCTGGTCGGCAAATATGTTGGGCTTGGCGGCAAAACCCCGGACCTCAACAAACTCGGTGGCTCCGCCTGGAAAGCCACCCGCAAGGCCGCGGAAAAATCCATCCTCGATTATGCGGCGCAACTGCTGCGCATCCAGGCCGAACGCCAATCCGATCCGGGCTTTGCCCACCCGCCCGACACCCGTTGGATGTGGGAATTCGAGCGTTCGTTCCACTACACGGAGACCGCCGACCAACGCCGCGCCATTGAGGAAACCAAGCTCGACCTCGAGGCGGCCCGCCCGATGGACCGCCTGATCTGCGGCGATGTGGGTTTCGGCAAAACCGAGGTGGCCATCCGCGCCGCCTTCAAGGCGATCACCGGCGACAAACAGGTCGCCATCCTCGTCCCCACCACCGTGCTCGCCGAACAACATTGGCGCACCTTTCGCGAACGCATGTCGGACTACCCGATCCGCATCGATCTGCTCAACCGCTTCCGCTCCCCCACCGAAATCCGCGACACCCTAACAGGCTTGGAAAGCGGCGCGGTCGATCTTGTCATCGGTACCCACCGTCTGCTTTCCGGCGACGTGAAGTTCAAGAACCTGGGGCTGGCGGTGGTCGATGAGGAGCAACGCTTCGGGGTCGCCCACAAGGAACGCTTCAAGGAGATTTTCCGCCAGGTGGATGTTCTAACATTATCGGCCACGCCGATTCCGCGCACGCTCTACATGGCGTTGATGGGTGCGCGGGACATGTCCACCATCGAGACGCCGCCGCCCAACCGGGTGCCGGTGGCCACCACCGTTTGCGCCTACGATGAGCGGGTCATCCGCGATGCCATCCGCCGCGAAATGAAACGTGGAGGCCAGGTTTTTTTCCTCCACAACCGGGTCAAGACCATCGAGCACATGCGCTCGCGCATTGCCCAACTCGTCCCGGAAGCCCGCATCGTCGTCGGCCACGGCCAAATGGACAAGGACGACCTCGAGCTGGTGATGCACACGTTCGTCCGGGGCGATGCCGATGTCCTGCTGGCCACTACCATCATTGAGACCGGCATCGACATCCCCAACGCCAACACCATCCTCATCGACCGCGCCGACCGCTTCGGCCTGGCCGACCTCTATCAACTCCGCGGGCGGGTCGGCCGCGCCGGGGAACAGGCCTACGCGATCCTGTTGTTGCCGCGGGACATGCTGACGGTGGGCGACGCGCGCAAACGCATCCACGCCATCAAACAATACACCGCACTGGGCTCCGGCTTCAAAATCGCCATGCGCGATTTGGAAATCCGCGGCGCCGGAAATTTGTTAGGAACGCGGCAATCCGGCCACATCGCGCAGATTGGTTTCGACCTGTACTGCCAGCTGCTGCGCCAATCGGTGGAGCGCCTCAAAACCCGCAAAGAGGCCCCAAGTGGGGTGGCCACCTTCAGGGCCGATTTCATTGTGAGTTCGGAAGCCGTCTGGAACTCCGGCGCCCCGCCAGAGCGGGATGACAGGCGTCCAGCGCCCCAAGCATCCCTCTTCCTGCCGGCCTCCGGCCACCGCCACCCACCCACCACTTTGCTGCCCGCCTTCCTCCCCGCCGCGTGGCTTGGCGAGACGAGCCTGCGCATTGCGGCCTACCGGGAGTTGGCGGAAGCGTGCACGGAGGCGGCCATTCTCGCCCTAGAAACCACGTGGCGCGACCGCTTCGGACGCCTGCCGGACCCTGCCGCCCGGTTGCTTGATATCGCCAGAATCAAGGCCCTTGCCGCCGCCAACGGCATCACCTCGGTGGAAATCCAAGGTCAGCGGCTGATGCTCCACCGCAGCGGCGATTACATCTTATTGGAAGGTCGGCGTTTTCCCCGCTTGCAATCTTCCGCGCCCCAAGGAAGACTCTCCGAAGCAATCAGCCTGCTCAAAACCATCTGATCTCGTCCTCCCCGCCCATGAAAAATCGATTCACCATCACCTTGGGATTTGCCGCTGTTCTCCTACAGGTCGGTTTCCTCCAAGCCCAACAAGACCCTGCGGAGGAATCTCCATCAGCCGCTCCCGCGCCACAAGCGCCACAAGCGCCGCCAGCGCCACCCACCCAGCCTGTGGCACCCAGGATGCCTGCGGGGCCCGTCGAGGTCAACGGCATCGCCGCCAAGGTCAGCGGCCATGTGATCACCAAATACGAGGTCAACTTCATGCTGGCGCCGATATACGCGCAGCTTGCCGCGCAATTTCCGCGCCGCGGGCCTGAATTCGAGCGCCAATTCAAAGCCGCGCGCGAGGGCATCGTTCAGGAGCTCGTTGATCGCCAGATCATCCTTGATGAATTCAAAACGCTGGGCGCCAACATCAAGGATTTCCTCGTCAACGAGGAAATCAAACGCCAGGTCCGCGAGCTTTTCAACGGCGACGAGGTGAAATTCCAACAAGAACTCAAGCGCAGCCGCCTCACCATGGATGGTTACCGCAAAATGACCAAGGACAAGATGATCGTCCAAGCCATGCGCGCCAACCAGTTCTCCGATGCCCCGCCACCGCTGCCTAACGAGATCCAACAGGAATACAACGAAATCAAGTTGACCCTGCGCGACACCTCCAAGGACCGCATCTCGTTCAAGAAAATCTTCATCCCGCGCATGGACAAGGTCAACCCGATCGCCACGCCGGAATCCCAACTATCGCTCGCTGAAGACCTGATGAACAAGCTCAAGCACGGCGGGGACTTCGCCGAACTGGCCAAGACCCACTCCCGCGATGCCTTCGCCGAACAAGGCGGTGTTCAGGAAAACGTCTCACGGCTGGATCTCTCCCCGGAGTTTGCCGCCATCATTTTCGGAGCCAAGGCCGACCAACTCCTCGGACCGCTCGAAGACCCGAATGGTTTCACGCTGGTCATCCCCACCAAAATCGAATTCGGCCCGGCGCCGGCCCTCGACGGCAAAGTCCGCGAAATGCTCGAGGAACGGGTCCGCCGCAAAAAGACCCACGCCCAATACGACCGCTGGATCCAATCCCGCCGCAAAACCGCGATGATCGAGATCAAGCCGCTCTGAAGACGGAAGACCGCTTCGCTGCCAGACCGAAGACAGAAGACCAGATAAAGGTGCACTTCGCCCTCTTCTATAATTATCGGTCCAATCAGTCCGATCCGACGGATCCTACGGTCTCTTCTCTTCCACTGATAACTGATAGCTTTCATCCCTTCCGCCCCTCATGCCCGAGCCCGATCTGTTCTCGTTGGCGCAAGCCCGGTCCCCCGCCTCACGCATCCGCGAATTGCGCGCGGAGCTCTCCCGGCATGACAGCCTCTACAATCAGGGCACCCCGGAAATCCACGACGCCGAATACGACCAGCTTCTCCGCGAGCTTGAGGAGTTAGAGAAACTCCACCCCGAGCTGCACGACCCGGACTCCCCCACCCAGCGCGTCGGCGGCGCGCCCATCGCGGGTTTTAAGAAAATCCGCCACGCGGTGCCGATGCTCAGCATCGACGACGTGTTTGAGCTGAGCCCCGATGCCCTCGCCAAATCCGGGACCACCCGACCCGAACAGGAACTCATCGAGTTCTATCAACGCCTGCGCAAGAACCTGAAGCGTGACAATGCCGAACCAAAAGACGTCACCGTCACCGTCGAGCCCAAAATCGATGGTGTCGCTGTCTCGCTGCGCTATGAAAATGGCAGCCTCGTCCACGCCGTCACCCGCGGCGACGGCCAAACCGGCGACGACGTCACCCACAACGTCCGCACCATCCGCCGCATCCCCCAGCAACTCCGCGCGCCATCCGTAACTGCGGCATCCCTGCCGCAGTTGGCATCCGTAGCTGCGGCATCCCTGCCGCAGTCTTCCGCCTCTCCCGCCATTGACATCGACGCCCTTCTGCCCTATGAACACTCAAGTGACTCCGCAACAACTCGCCGAAAAACTGCGCAAGGTGCGGCAGCAAGCCTCCGCCAACACCTCCGGCATGACCTCAGCGCAAGTGATGGAGCAGATGTTTCGCAACGGCTCCGACAGGAAGCCCAATCCGTGGTATCGTGGGCCCGGGCAAACGGACGACTCCTTGACTCTGCGCTAGACGGCGAACTCATTCCGATTGATCTCCAAGTCCTACCCGCCGTCCTCGAAATCCGCGGCGAAATCTTCATGCCCAACGCCGCCTTCGCCGCCATGAACGCGGAACTTGACGAAGCCGGCCTGCCGACCTTCGCCAACCCGCGCAATGCCGCCGCCGGCACCCTCAAACAACTCGACCCGAAAATCGTCGCCCTGCGCCCGCTCGCATTCCTCGCCCACGGCCTCGGCGAGTATAATGGTCCGCCGCTCGCCACCGAGCACGATTTCCACTCTCTGTTAGATTCCCTCCGCATCCCGCGCAACCAGCCGATCCTCACCGCCCGCAACCTTGAGGAAATGTTGGATGCGGTAACCACCATCGACCGCGAGCGCCACGCGTTTGACTATGGCACTGACGGTGCGGTCATCAAGGTGTTGGACCGCGCCGAGCGCGAGCAACTCGGGTTCACCTCGCGTGCCCCGCGCTGGGCCGCCGCCTACAAATTCCTCCCCGAACAACAAGAAACCACCCTCAACGCCATCACCATCCAGGTCGGCCGCACCGGCGTCCTAACACCCGTGGCCGAACTCACCCCGGTCCTCATCTCCGGCTCCACCGTCGCCCGCGCCACCCTGCACAACCAGGACGAGATCGACCGCAAACAAATCCACATCGGCGACACGGTGCTGGTGGAAAAAGCCGGCGAAATCATCCCGGCCATCGTCAAGGTCATCCGCCATCTTCCCGGCAGCGTGCCCTTTTTGCTCATCGATCACGTCGGCGGCAAGTGCCCGTCCTGCGGCGGGCCCATCTCACAAGAGGAAGGCTTCGTCGCCTGGCGCTGCACCAACTTCCAGTGCCCGGCCCAAGCCGTCACCCGCATCACCCACTTTGCCTCCCGCAAGGCACTGGACCTCGACGGCCTCGGCGAGGCCGTCGCCGAAGCCCTCGTCCGCCACGGCCATTGCACCACCCCGTTGGATCTGTTTTCCCTAACCGAATCCACCCTCGCCAACCTCAACCTCGGCAGCGCCGGGGAACCGCGCCGCTTCGGTGAGAAAAACGCCGCCAAAATCCTCGCCGCACTGCAAGCCGCCAAAGCCAAACCCCTCCACCGCTGGCTCTACGCCATGGGCATCCGTCAACTCGGCGAATCAGCCGCGAAGGAACTCACCCGCCTGCATCACGATCTAACCGAACTTGCCACCTCCCCTATCCTCGCCGAGTTGCTCCGCGACACCCGCGCCAATGCCAAGATAAAGAACGAGCTTCTAACCAAACATGCGATCACTGGCGACGTCGGCCCCGCCGTCGCAGATACCATCACCGCCTTTTTCCAATCCACCGCAGGACATCACGTCCTTGCCCGCCTCGACCAACTCGGCATCAATCCGGTCTCCGACAACTACCTGCCGATTCCCGCCGCAGCCGACCTAACAATAATGCCGCTGGCCGGCAAAACCTTTGTGATCACCGGCACCCTGAGCATCGAGCGCGACGCCATGAAAGAGCTCATCGAGAGCAAGGGCGGCAAGGTCAGCGGCTCGATTTCCGCAAAAACCGACTTTCTGTTATGTGGCGAAGGCGGCGGTTCGAAAAAGTCGAAGGCCGAGAAACTTGGTATCGCAATCATTGACGAGCAAGAATTCCAACGGCTTGTTGGGACAAGCGTCTGAGGCACTTCGATTTCTCCTTTTGAAAGAGGTCTGCGCCACTGCCCTGAATTTGCTTCAGATTCCCGTCGTCGCAGCCCTTCCTCCACTGCTGTCAACAACATAATGACAGGCATTATCTTCTGCATTTGCTTCAGATTCCCTTCGTCACCCCCACCGCTGTCAACAACATAATGACTGGCATTATGTTGACACCATGTTTTGCGTGGCAAACGTGACAGGCAAAGCTGAGAGCACAGACACAGGCTCAGTATCAAGAGTTACCCCGAGTCCAGGGGTTATCGCCCGATTCCCCTGCGCCCACGCCCAAGGTTAAGTTTGCCCCTGGTTACGACCCGACCGAGTGTGCCTCAGAAGAGGAATGGCCATGTGATTACCGATGATTTTATTCGATCCTCACTTGCCCGCAGTGACCAGCGGCCCGGTCGTTGTCACCTCAGCCCCCTGCCAATCCTCTAGTGTAGTCCGTCAAGCAGATTGCAATTTATTGAGTTTCCTACGACCACGCTTCACTTTTTCAAGAATATCAGCGGCTGTCGCAGTCCAGATGAATGGCTTGGGATCAGAGTTATGGGTTACAATATAGTTCTCAATGGCTGTGATCAGATCTGGAACATTGTAGAAGACTCCCCGGCGAATCGCCTTGTCAGTTATATCACGGAAGAATCTCTCAACCATGTTGAGCCATGAGGCGCTGGTTGGAGTGAAGTGGATATGGAAGCGAGGATTGCGCTCCTGCCACGCTTTGACCTTAGCATGCTTGTGGGTGGCGTAGTTGTCACAGATGATGTGAATCTCCTTATCAGATGGAACGCTCTTGGCAACGAGGCGCAGGAAATTGAGCCACTCCTGATGCCGATGCCGATTCATGCACTTGCTGATGATCCGACCGCTCGCAATGTCCATGGCGGCAAAGAGAGAAGTTACGCCGTTACGCTTGTAGTCATGAGTCATAGTCTGACACCTACCTTTCTTGAGAGGAAGCCCGGGCTGGGTCCGGTCAAGTGCCTGTATCTGGCTTTTCTCGTCACAGGACAATACAATCGCATGCTCCGGCGGCGAGAGATAAAGGCCAACAATGTTTTCAAGCTTCTCCTCAAAGTTCTTGTCATTGGAAAGCTTGAAGCTTTTGACTCGATGTGGCTTCAGTCCGTGTGCCGCCCACACTCTGCCGACGCTGGAGGGGCTAACTCCGACCTCTTTCGCCATCGTGGTCCTGCTCCAATGCGTCATGCCCTTCGGTTTGGCTTCCACCGTCAACTTGATAATGCGCGATCTCTTGGCCGACGAAATCGGAGCAATACGCCCCGGTCGCGTCTTGTCCTTGATGATGCCTTCGAGACCTTGCTCGGCATAACGCTTGCGCCACCTACCCACCTTACCAGGGTCCTGCGCAAGGAGTCGGGCAATCTCCTTGTTCTCAAGTCCATCGTCGGCTAACAGAATTATCTTTGAGCGCTCACGCAGCCTTTCTGCAACATTTCGCGCTTTGGAATACCTTTCCAGCTTTGTTCTTTCCGACTCAGTAAGTTTGATTTTCGCTGCAACTCTCATCGGGAGAAAGCATACACACAGATCATAGACCATGGCAAGCATTATATTTGGCAATCTGTAAGGCGGACTACACTAG
>CAIKDP010000026.1 GCA_903826205.1 Akkermansiaceae bacterium | reverse complement strand
CTTTGTGGCGCTGAATGCGGCAGTGCGTTCGCTCCTAGGTGATGTGGATTTCACTCCTACGCTGATTTCGCCACTGGTGGACAAGAGCCTGGCTGCGCAAACGGGCGGCGGCTGGGCCAAGGTGTATTTGTGGTGCCGCCAAATGCTCACCGAAGCCGGTGGCGATGCCCGTAAAAGCAATCTTTTCCAGCAGCATGAAATTCTGGTGATCCAGGTGGATGCGGACGTGGCGGACAAGAAGTACACCGACGACCAACGCATTACGAATCCACCACAGGACTTGCCGCTGCACATGCCCTGCGACAAGCCGTGCAAGACGCCGTGTCCGCGCCCGAGGGAGGTTACGGATGCGCTTCGCACAATCATCCTTGGCTGGTTGAACGAGACAGCCGTGCCGCCGCAGACGGTTGTTTGTATTCCATCCCGCAGCATCGAAACCTGGGTTTTGGTGGCATTGTTTCCAGATGATCCCACAGCGGTGAGGCCTAACATCGAATGCCGCCCTGATTGTGAAGTCCGGCTCAGGACGCATGACTTGATCAAGAGCGGTCAGAAGCTGATCAAGGAGTATCGAGTTAACGAGAATGCCATGGCTGCAGCCTGGGGACATGTGCGCGAGCGCTGCGGCGAGGCCGAGCGGTTCTCGCAAGAGTTTCTCGCTTTAGTTCCCGCCAACTGATCGTATATGAGCCTCAATGAATCCATTGTCGAAGATGCCGCCCTCGAATGGTTCGGGGAACTGGGTTACGCGGTCGGGCAGGGGCCGCACCTTGCGCCCGGCGAACCGGCGGCGGAGCGGGGATCATTTGGCGAGGCGGTGTTGATAGACCGTTTGCGCGAGGCTATCCGGCGGCTGAACCCGGCCATCCCCGAGGACGCGCGGGAAGAGGCGTTGAGAAAAGTCCTGCGGGTGGCCACGCCTTCACTGGTGCAGACGAACCGGGCGTTTCACCGGATGCTGCGCGATGGGGTGCCGGTGGAATACCCGCGGCCCGATGGCAGTATCGCGGGTGACCATGTGCGGCTGGTGGATTTTTCGGACGCGCGCGCCAACGACTGGCTGGTCGTGAACCAGTTCACGGTGATCGAGGGCCAGCACAACCGTCGGCCGGACATCGTGATTTTCGTCAACGGGTTGCCGCTTGGCCTGATTGAATTGAAAAACGCGGCGGATGAGGGAGCGACGATCTGGAGCGCCTATCAGCAGGTGCAGACCTACAAGGCTGAGATTCCCTCATTGCTGCAGTACAACGCGGTGTTGGTGGTGAGCGATGGCTTGCAGGCACGCATCGGCTCGCTCACGGCCAACCAAGAGTGGTTCAAGGTATGGCGCACGATTGACGGGGAGGGCGACGCGCCGAAGACAGCGCTGGAACTGGAAGTCATGGTTCGCGGGGTGCTCGAGCGGCAACGATTCCTCAACCTGCTCCAGCACTTCATCGTGTTCGAGGAGGATCCAGACACCGGAGCGCTCCACAAAATTATCGCGGGCTATCACCAGTTTCATGCGGTGAATGCGGCTGTGGAGGAAACCGTGCGCGCCAGCGGCAAAATCGAGAGCGGAGTGGATTTGCATGAGGGCACCTTTTGGTCCGGCAAGATGCAGGGCGGCAAACCGGGTGACCGCCGCGCGGGCGTGGTCTGGCACACCCAGGGCAGCGGCAAGAGTTTTTCCATGCTGTTCTATGCGGCACGCATCATCCGGCATCCGGTGATGGAAAACCCGACGCTGGTGGTGCTCACCGACCGCAACGATCTGGACGACCAGCTTTTCGGCCAGTTCCAGCGCTGCGCCGACATCCTCGGCCAGACCCCGGTGCAGGCCGCCAACCGGGACAACCTGCGGGAACTGTTGGCCGTGGCGAGTGGCGGTGTGGTCTTCACCACCATCCACAAGTTTTTGCCGGAGAAGGGCGAGAAGATGCCATCCCTTAGCGAGCGGCGTAACATCATCGTCATCGCCGACGAGGCGCACCGCAGCCAATACGACCTGATCGACGGCCTCGCCCGCCACATGCGCGACGCGTTGCCACAGGCGTCCTTCATCGGCTTCACCGGCACGCCCATTGAGAAAACCGACGCCAACACG
>CAIKDP010000025.1 GCA_903826205.1 Akkermansiaceae bacterium | reverse complement strand
TTCGAAATGAAAACCGCTGACGCGGATGTAACCCAGCCCGCGTGTCTGGGGGGCGAACACTTGTTCTTTCACCGTGATTTCGAACGCGGCCAGGCGTGGGTCGGCATCTCCGGCCAGCCTGAAATGAATTCGAAGCCCGGGCTCCTCGACCCAAAAGGCGCCGTCCTTATTGAGCAGGTCGGCGTAGCGAGAGACCTGCTGGAGCGGTTTGCCGTCCACGAAGACATGACCCCGCCGCAGCAGGTACTTGGCAAAGTCCTCCTTGTTGTGGCAGGTAAGGAACTCCTCGTAGATATTCCTGGCCAGAAACGGATTGTAGCCCGCGAACATTTCCGGCGGGATGTCGGCCATCCAAGCGGTCTTCACTGGCGGATCCCAGCCGGAACTCGGTTCGCAGCGAGGTACCCACGGCACGGCTCCCGTGACGACCACCCGCTCACCGTTGGCCGCCTGATAGGCGATCATGGCCTGGGGGTTGGTGCCGCCGCGCTGCGGGCTGACGCACTCCCGGTACACACCTTTGTGAACGATGACCTTCTCGCCCGGTCGCAGCATCTCCGTCGCGCGGCCGATCGTCCGCCAAGGCTTCTCCGGTGTTCCGGGGTTGGCGTCGGAAGCCTGCGGATTCCGGCAGGCAACGTGGTAGGTCACCCGGTAGTCGGTGCGGTCGTCCCAAAACGGAAATGCCGTCCCATCCGGAAGAACCACTTTCTCCATGGCCGTCAATGTCCCAAGCGCCGCAAGGAAGGCACAGACCGCAAGCTGCGTTCCCGGCATTATTCTCCTCGTTCCAGCCCGAGTCCCCGGTTGGCGTGTCGGGCTGTTAGAAAATAGCCTTGGGGGTGAAAGCCGTTGGAACGACCGGCGGCCGGGCTGGGGGGCTGGGAAAAGGGGGAGCGGCGAGAATGAACAAGCCCTGCTCGCCAGTCCCACCCCAAGCGCGATGGTCCCGGTGATGCGTTGTGGAAAGTACTGCATTCTCTATCTACATTCCTTGTCACAATGAATTTTCAGCGAAGACAAGCAAAAGCAGCTGTCTTTGGTTGCCCGGATTCTTGCCGGCGTGTGCCCACTCAGCGTGCCACCGCCTCTGCGGCGAGGGCCAGGGTCAGCCACGCGGCGTGGGGAATCCATTGTTCTTTCCAACGCCAACTCCACCCTCCGCGCTGACCGTAAGGCGGCGGCAGAAATGAGATGTCCTGCTCGTCCTGCATGCCTGAGGTGATGCCGTTGCAAATGCCACCCTGAGTGCTTAAAATCGGATTTTTTTGAGATTACCGTTGCTCGTCATGGCATTCGGGGGTACTTGGGGCTGTTTCGCGGGCTGTGGAAAGGCTGGGCTTCAGGCTTGCCTTGGACCACCTTACGGCATCGGGAAACACCAACTCAACGAGACCCATCATGAAATTGTTTCAATTCAAGCCCGCCCGGGTGTTCGCCGCCTGTACGATTTTATCGCTGCCGCTGACGGCCTTCGCATGGGAGCCTGGCGCGAAGGATCTCGAGACGGCGATCCAATCCGCCGACTTCACCGGGTACTACACCCAAATGTCGGCATGGCTTGACCAGAAGTCCCCGTCCGATGCCGGCAAGATCACGGAAGAGGCCATGGTTGCCCTGTTGAAGGATCCGGTGTTCCGCCACACGCTGGACCAGAGGCGGTTTGTCGAGACGCACGGCGTTGACAAACTCAACACCTTCGCGAAGGTCGAGGCCAAGAAGGCGTTCCTGTCATGGGTGATGAAGGACACCGCTCGCTTGGACCTGTATATGGAATACGCGGCGCCGGGAATTGAAGCGCTGGAGCGCTGGTTCAAGCTCTATACCGAAGATCCGGAGTCACACGAGGGAATGTACCTCAAACTCGCCATGGCCGCGGCCATTTGGCCACCCGGCGGTGTCGGTCAATACCGCGGCGACGAGCCCATCGAGTGGCAGAAACGCTACAACAACTTCAAGACCGCGCACAAGAACAAGGATTTGGTTCCGAGCTTCGACCATCTGATGGTGTGTGATTACGCGCGCTGCCTGAACTGCATTGGTGCCGACACCGACATGAATTGGGCGCGGCAGATGATCCACGACTGGCGCCCGGACCTGATGGAAAAAGAACAGATCCACAAGATTGTCAGCGAGGTGTGGCGCAGGTTTTCGCCGTTTGGTTTTTCTAACGGCTACATCACGGTGTTGGAAGGCGGCGGCAAATGCGGGCCGCGCGGCATGTTCGGCCAGTTCGTTTGCAATGCCTTGGGCGTGCCCGCCATCGGCGTGGGACAACCGCAACATTGCACGTTCGCCGCACGCTGCGATTTCCCTGAAACCGAACCGCAGGCCGGCAGCCTGTGGAAAGTCTATCAGGGTCGTGGGTGGGAATTCTCGGATTGCGGCGGCTGCAACGGCGCCCAGTTCACGGCCCAGGAGACCAAGAAATACCGCACGGTCGAGTGGTCCCTCGTTCAGCACCTGAACTGGCTCGCACCGGTGCTGGCCACCAAGGAGCGGACGGAGGCCGTCAAGGACTTGGCCACCAAGGTTGTGAAGCCCGTCAACACCACCACGCCGATGGGAGTGCCGGCATCCGAGTGTGATGTGGTCTTCGCCGGCAAAGCCACCAAGACCGATCCCTCGAAGAAGGACGCGCCCATTGACTACAATGCGGAAGGGCCGGCTGCCGTCACCGACGCGTCGAACACGGCCGCCACACCGCCGCGCGTGAAGGAAGCGCCGTTTCAACTCGCGCCCGGAGTCATCCACGTGGAGGCCGAAGCGTTCACCAAGAATTTAGCCGAGGCGATGTATCCGACCGAGCAGCAAGGGCGGGTGTTTGTTTTCGATAGTTGGACAGGCGGCAAACAGCTCTATTTCCAACGCAACATGAAGACCAATTGGGCCGAATACTTGATCGAGGTTCCGGCGGCCGGGACCTACGCGATGGAAGTCATGCTGGCGGCTGCCAATCGCGATCAGGTGCTCGAGCTAAGCTGCGGCGAGGAAAAACTCGGCACCGTCGCCATCCCCGGCACCACCGGCCTGTGGAAAAAAATGCAAGCAGTGGACATCAAACTCAACAAGGGACCCCAGACGCTGCGCATCACCTCTCCTTCCATGCAGCGCGGCATCTCAATCCGTTGGTTTGAGTTGACCCCCAAGAAATAAGGGTGAGCCGGTGCGGGCCGCGTGTTGGCGGGGCCGCCCGTTACGCCCCGACTTGCAGCGTGGCGCACGTTTCCAGCATCCTCCCGCATCCTGCGGGAGGATCTTCATCCGCGGTTGCCGGCCGATGATGTGGAACGAAGAGCCATGTTGGTGCGCTAATGAGCCACCACAGGCCTGTCGTTTGAGGGGCAACGACATTCCTGTCGTTTGTTTGCTACCCGCGAGGCAAAGAGCAGTCGAGGACAAGAATGTCTCCGTTCCTTAAGCGTGACACGCGGGATGGTAAGGAATTGCGAATATATCAACGGATATCTACCGGGAGCTTCGGGATTTTGATAAAGGTGTCAACTCATTGTCCCGAGCCATCGCACCTGTCTTGAGCGCGTGGTCACACGGGAAAGAGAGTCCCCTGCAACCCACAACATCTGCCATTCCCATGAAAACTCAATGTATAGTCCAGCCATGGCCCGTCAATCACAGGGATCTCTGCGCTTCCCCTCCTGATCGGGCGGCCTGCCTACCGCACCCCCATGGCCATTTCCTAGCCATCGGAGTGGCTTTTCTGCTGAGCTGCTTGTCGGTATGGCCCGATGTCGTCGCCACGCCGTCGTTCAGCCCGGATGGCGGAACCTTCAATGCAGAAAAGGATGTGGTCATTGTTTGCGGGACCCCAGAGGCGGGTGTTCATTACACGACGGATGGTTCCGATCCAATTGAAACAAGTCCGTCCGTGGTTTCCGGCGAGTCAGTTCATTTGTCCACAAACGCCACCCTCAAGGCGCGGGCCTATGCGACTGACATGGACCCCAGTGACATCAAGAGTGCCGGCTTCACGATTCTGCTTGGTGCGCTGGCTATACCACCGGCGCAGTTCGATGTGCTCGTGGACCTTTACCACTCCACCGACGGCCCCAACTGGACTAACAATACAAACTGGCTGACGGATAACACCCCATGGTTCGGCGTGACCGTGGAGAACGGAAATGTTATCGGCATCAGCCTTGGAGCGAATCACCTTTCAGGTTCGATCCCGGCTGCCATTGGCGATCTCACGTTGTTGGAAAGCTTCACGGCAGACAATAACAGCTTGTCCGGGGACATCCCTGCTGTCATTGGAAATCTAACAATCCTTACCAGGCTGGGGCTTGGTGTCAACCTGCTCACCGGCAGCATCCCTCAGGAGATTGGAAACATGACAAATCTTAGGTGGCTTTGGCTCGACAACAACTCGTTGTCCGGAAACCTTCCCGCAGAGATTGGCAGCTTGTCGGAGTTATTGGAGTTTAGCGTCTTCAACAACCAGCTTGACGGAACGATTCCCACCGAAATCGGCAATCTGATCCTGCTGGAATATCTGATTCTGGCGGGCAATCAGTTGCACGGCGAGATCCCCGCGTCGCTTGCAAATCTTACTAACATCATAGCCCTCGATTTGGGCTCCAACCAACTCAAGGCTTCTGACCCGGAGTTATTGATTTATCTCGAGGCGCATGCGCCGTGGGGCGGGGATTCGCAGACAATTGAGCCGACCCATCTGATCGTGCTAGGCGGTGATTCCACCTCCGTGATATTGGGGTGGGAGCCCATCGCCTACGCCTGGGATGATGGCTACTACGAGGTAGGCATCAGTGAAACTCAAGGAGGGCCCTACGCCTTCGATGCGGCGAACCGCACCCCTGACAAATGGGCCTCGTCACTACAGATCGGCGGTCTTTCACCGGGCGCAACCTGCTACTTCGTGGTAAGGACGGTGACGCTGCCCCTTTGGGTCAACCAGTCGACACTCACAAGCGATCCGTCCAACGAGGTCTCGGCGGTCGTCAACGCACTCGGAGTTCCCAAGAGTGAATACGATGCCCTCGTCGCCCTATATGTCAGCACCGATGGGGATAACTGGGTGGACAATACCAACTGGCTGACCGATACGGCACCGTGGTTCGGCGTGGATACCGAGAATGGGCACGTTGTCGCGTTACGGCTTGGCGCCAATCATCTCGTCGGCGCATTGCCTGCCGCGTTGGGAAATCTTGCGGGCCTGAGGCGGATATGGCTGGACCAGAACCAGATTTCCGGAGTGGTGCCTGCGGATCTTGGCAACCTTGTCTTACTTGAGAGCCTGGCAATTTCCGTAAATCAGTTAACCGGGGGAATTCCTTCGGAGATAGGCAACCTCACTCATTTGACTGATCTATGGCTGGATAACAACTATCTGACCGAACCGTTGCCGCCGGAACTGGGCAACCTCACCAACCTGCAGGTCCTGCAACTGAGCAACAACCAATTGACGGGTAGCATCCCCGAGGAATTGGGCGGTCTCACAAATCTGGTTCGCCTGTGGATGGGTAGCAATCAACTTACCGGGGTGATTCCAGCACGGCTGGGTGATCTTGCGAATCTTGAAAGCCTGTCATTCGACTTCAATGCTCTAACAGGAGAAATCCCACCGGAGCTTGGCAACCTATCTGAATTGACTGATATATTCCTGAATAACAACCAGCTGACAGGTTCCATCCCGGCCAGTCTCGGCAGTCTCGCAAAACTTCATACCCTGCAATTGAGCGACAACCAACTAACGGGAGGTCTCCCTGCGGAATTTGGCAATCTTTCTGCTCTGAGGAATATGTGGATAAGTAACAATCAACTTTCCGGGGCGATACCTGCCGAGTTGGGCAATCTTACCGCCCTAGAGAGCCTGTCGCTCGGGCTCAATGCACTAACGGGCGCGATACCAACCGAGCTTGGCAATCTTACGAACCTCACAGGCATGTGGTTGAACCGCAATCAGTTGTCCGGACCAGTCCCGGACTTGGGCGCGCTGACTCAGGTGGTCACCCTGGACTTGTCGCAAAACGCGCTGACCGGTTCCATCCCGGCATGGCTGTCTGGGCTTTCATCCCTGCTGAACCTTGAGCTGTTCCGCAACCAATTCTCCGGCACCATACCAGCTGACCTCGGCACAATGAGCCAGCTTCAACGCTTAACCCTGAGCTACAATCATCTCGATGGCTCAATTCCCGCGGAATTGAGCGGCCTGCACGGGCTGACCTACTGTTCATTGGCTGGAAATGGCTTGACTGGGGCGATTCCAGCGTGGTTTGCCACTTTGCCGAATCTTGCCGGCCTCTCATTGCGCATCAACAAGTTCAGTGGCACGATACCCGCCGAGTTGGGAAGCATGACCCAACTTACGGCCTTGGCCCTGAGTAACAACCAACTGACAGGTGAAATTCCCGCATCACTTGCTAATTTGACAAATATATCCACTGTGGGTGGTTTGATGATGGAGTATAACTGCCTGACGGCACATGACCCGGCGCTCATCAGTTATCTTGATGCAAAGAATCCAAGCTGGGCTTTGACCCAGACGATCGCACCTGCCAACGTTCACGTGGCGGACGCTGGAACTGGCCACCTCTCCCTCGCCTGGGATCCAATCAACTACACGGGCGATGGCGGCTACTATGAGGTTGGCATGAGCGATACTGCGGGCGGACCGTATGCGTTTGCACCGGCTAACCGCACACCTGACAAGTCGTCTAACGGAATAGAGATCACGGATCTGGTTCCGGGCGCGGTGATCTACCTGGTCGTGCGGACATGCACGCCAGCCCATGGGGTGTTGAACGACCCTCTCGGCAATCAATCGGACCTGACCAGCGGTTTGTCGACCGAAATTGGCCCCTATGAGGTATGGGTCTGCAGCTTGAACTGGACGGGCTTCACCAATCCCGACCTGTCTGCCGCAGGCGATCCGGATGGCGACACCCTGACCAACCGGCAGGAATTCGCCTTCGGTCTCGATCCCCGCCTCGGAGCGTCGGTCAATCCGATCGCCAGAAGCTTGAGTGGCAAACAATTCCACTATACCAGGCGTCTGGGAACCGACCTCAGCTACACGGTATGTTTTAGCACGGATCTGCTGACATGGACTCGAGACAACGCCGCGGTCCAAACTGTCACTGACACCCATGGCGATGTCGCCACCGTGGCTGTCGCGCTTTCGTCCGCAGCCGTTCCATCCGGCGGCAAACTTTTCGTGCGGGTGGAGGCGGGAGCCAGTGAGTAAAGAGGCCCCCTCAGCACGGGGCCTGAACTTTGCGTGCACACGTCGGTTTCCAAGTGATCGCCCCATGGCCCTCAAGCGTCCTGCCGCGCACGCCTCCGGCGTAGAGGTGCATGGGCTGGGCAAGCGCCGCTCGAGGTGCGATGCATGAGTCGGCGTCGCTGCCGCCGTCTGCCGCCGCGGTGGTCCGCGTGAGCTGGGTTGCAAAACCTCATTCTACCACACCGATTGGACCCGGGCGAGCGCAGGTTCGTTAGATGCGAGTCTGGCGAGGTGTGCGGCGATGCTGAGGGCATCGCCGGGGAGGATGAGGTCCGGGCGGATGTCAGCGAGCGGTTGCAGGACGAAGCGGCGCCGGGTGAGGCGCGGGTGGGGGAGCGTCAAGCCGTCGGCCGCGTGAATTGTGTTGCCGAAATAGAGCAGGTCGATATCGATGAGGCGCGGGGCATGGTGCCCGGCGCCGCGGGTGCGGCCGAGAGTGGATTCGATGGCTTGCGTCTGCTGGAGCAAGTCCAAGGGGGAGCCATCATAGGCGATCTCGACCACGGTGTTGTAGAAATCCGGCGCGTCGTCCGCGCAGGCCACGGGAGCGGTTTGATAGACGGGTGCCTGCAACAGTTCGTCACCGGGGCGCGCGAGGCGCCGCAGGTGTGCCACGGCGGCCTGCAGGTTGGCCAGGCGCTGGCCGAGGTTGGAGCCGAGGGCGATGCCGGCGCGAGGCATGTTAGGGTTGGAGATTGAAGAGGCGGGTGATGCCGTAGTTTTTCTGGATGCGGGTGTTGGCGTCCTTGACCTTGGCGGCGGGCATGACCACCGGGCGGTTGGAACCGAACAACTCAATGACAAAAAACTCGGGCGGATCCTTCGGATAGAGCAGTTCATAGGCATGGGCGAGGTCGCGCACCTCCGTGCCGTTGATCTTGTCCACCGCGAAGCCGGCGAAGTCATCCAGTTGGTTGGTCGCCGGATCGCTTTCCACGCGGGTGAGCATGACGATGTCCGGGCGCTTTTGGAACAGGCCTTTGGGCACATAGTCGGAATACAAGCGCCGGACATTGACGTCTTCAAATTTCTGGCTGGCAAACAGATTGGTGTCGAGCGGTTGGAACACCAACCCGGCAAACACGATGTAGCGGGGTTGGCTTTCATAATCGATGGCATAGATGCGCGCCCATTCCAGCGGCTTGAGTTCGATCTGCACGTCGTTGCGCTTGCCATCGCGCAGAAAGCGCACGGCCAGTTTGTCGCCCGCGAATTTGCGTTCGCCGATTTCGTTGAAGTTGACGTTTTCGCCATCGATGGCGACCATGCCCGCGCTATCGATGTCGAGGCCATTGATGGACATGAGGATGTCACCGGGCTTGAGCAGGCCATCGGCGGAGCTGGTGGGGATGACGTTGGTGACGAGCACGCCCTTGTCATTATCGGGCAGGCCGAGGGCCTTGCGCATGGCGGGATTGAACAGCGGAAATTCGCTGATGCCGAGTTCCACATAGTGATCGTATGTGCCGTCCGCGATGTCCTTGAGAAAACGTTTCACCACCGGCGTGGGGATGATGTAGCCGGTGTTGTCGGCCTGTCGCAAGCCCTGGAAAGCGACCCCCACAACCTTGCCATCCTGGATGCATGGCCCGCCGGAGTTGCCCGGGTTGATGGCGGCATCAATCTGAACGATCAGGTGGGAGTCGGCGCGCGAGTGGGCGTAGGGCTGGAAATCTATCCGAGAGACCACACCGCGGGTCACCGACAGGCGTTCGCCGCCGATCGGATAGCCGATGACGCGGACTTGGGATTCCAGCGCGGGGATGTCGCCGAAAGCAAACGCGGGGAAGGCGGCGAAATCGGCGAAGTCCTCCACGGAGAGCAGTGCGAGGTCGCAATCATGGGCGATGTAATCGACCTTGGCCGGGTATTTTTTCGAACTGCCGTAGATGTTGATGAGCACCCGGCGGGCGTTGGAGACGACGTGCGCGTTTGTTAGAATCTGGTTTTTGCCGATGATGAAGCCGGTGCCGATGCCGCCGCTGAAGTGGCCGGCGTTCCACGGTGTGCGGTAGTCGGGGGTTTGGGTGGCCACCTCGATGCGCAGCACGGATTTGTACACATCCGAGGGTGCTGCCGGTTTCTCCGCGGCGGGGGCGGCAGCGGCTAGGACAAGCGGCAACAGGCAGGCAAACAGGTGCTTCATGACCGGCGCAGCATACGGGGGAAAGGCGCTGCTGCAAATGAAATCGTGATCCACCGTGTTTCCACATCAGTGTCAGCGGTCCTTGATCCAGACGAGCGAGCGTCCCCCCCGGTTGAGGCGGGCGTAATTGGGAATGGCAAGCAGTGGCTTGCCGTCTTGGAAGGTTCCCTTTATAACCATCACGCCGTCCAGCATGTTAGGTTGCCAGTGGGTGGTGAGCGGCGCATCCGGGGCAAGCACCGCCTCGACGTCCTGATCGACGCTCTCGATGTTGTAAACCAACGGGCCGCGGCGCAAGGCGACCCGGCCGCTGGTGGCGGCGATCATGTCACTCGCCTTGACGCGTTGCACCGGTAATGGCAGGTCCAATTCCACGCGGTCGCCGGCGTGCCACTCGCGGGAGACGAGGGCATAGCCATGATCGATGAGCGGCGTCACCGGCTGGCCATTGACGGTGAGTGATGTCAGACCAGGGACCTCCGGGGTGTGGGTATAGAGGGAACTGGTGTGGCGTTGTGGCACGCGGAGTTTCAGGGCAAAGGTGGCGGGTGTGGCCGGGTTGAGCGTGAGGGTCACCTTGCCATGCCACGGGTAGTCGGTCGTTTGCGTGACTTCCACCGGGGTGCCGCCGAGCTTGTCGATCGTCAGCCGGCTGCCGATGTAGAGGTTCACATACAGGGCGTCTGGGCTGCGTGTGTAGATCCACGTCGGCAGGCGCAGCAGGGTGCGTGAAATGTTGCCGACGCAGCACGGGCAGTTATGCCATGGGTAGCGCGGCTCGGAGGAGTCGAGCGGATTGGTGTAAGTGAAGTTATTGGCCTCAAGGTCGACGCTGCCAAGGACTGCATTGTAGAGGGTCTGTTCCAGCAAATCCGCATAGCGGGCGTCGTGCCAGGTCATTTGCAAACGGTGTTGGAAGAATATCTCACCGCAGCCTGAGCACGATTCGGCATAAGCATTGTTAGATAGGGCGTAATCCCTGCCGAAACCTTCGTTGGTGTCGCCACTGCCGATACTTCCGGTGATGTAGTACTTGCGGTTGATCAGATTGCCCCACAGTGACTGGACGGCACTGCGGTAAGCGGCGTCACCGGTTTCCATCGCGATGTCGGCCATGCCGGCGTAGCCGTAAACGGCGCGCACCGCATGCCCCACCGCCGTGTATTGGCGGGTGACGGGCAGATGGGTTTGGTCGTACTCATCGCCGTTGCCACGCGAATCCAACAGGAACCTGGCGAGGGCCAGGTAATCCTTGCTTTTGTTAGCTTCGGGGCCTCCCTCCAGATGGCGGGCGAGTTGGACCAGGGCGATCTCGATGCCTTGATGGCCGTCATGCCATGCCTGTTTGGGTGCGGGTCCCAGATTGCGGACCCAACAATCGGCCATGCGGATGGCGGCATCGAGCAAGCGCCGGTCCCTGCCGCCGCTCATGAGGTGGTGGGCCATGGCAAATTCCATGAAATAGCCGGCCTGATAGCCTTCATGGGCGCGGACGTCGCGCCAGTGCGGGAGGTGCTTGATGGTGGCACGCGTGAGCAGGTAACCGTCCGGTTCCTGGGCGCTGAGGATTTTGGGGATCCAGTCATCGAGGGTTTGGCGCATGGCGGCCTGTGCGGCGATGATTTGCGGGTCGCCTTGTGGATCGATCATCTGGGCGAGGCACATGGACTCGGCGACGTTGTACAAGAACCAATCGCAGAACTCGTTGCCTTCATGCGCCGCTGCAGGCTTGCCGGCGAGGATTTGTCCGGCCTGAACGAAATCCCCGATGCTGCCTTCGCGGTTTTGCGGGTCACACAGCTTGCGGACACAATGCGGGATCCAGTTGACGATGAGGTTTTTCGTGCGCTTGTGCCAGAACGGGCTCGTGATCTGATAGGGGGGCGTCCACAGCGGATCGAGGTGAGTGGCGGGCGGCTGGGCCACTGCCGTGACCGCCACCGTGGCCGAGGCTTGCGCGTTGCCGCGGGTTGCTGTCAGGCGCAGAATATATTCGCCGGTGGTGGAAAACCGCGCCTCGGTGGCGGCGGCGGCCGGATTGCTGAAAGTGACATCGCCCGGCCCGGATTGCTTGGACCAAAGCAGGGTGAGAGGGTGGGGGAGACGCTCATCAGCCGTCAATTGCCCGGTGAGATAAGTCGCGCCGGGAAGAACCACGGTACGCTCGCAACCGGCATCCACCGCCGCTGCGATGGGTATCCCGTCAGGGTCGGCGTGGGCAGGTAGGCCGGCAGCGGCAAGGACAAACGGCAACAGGGTGGCAAACAGGTGCTTCATGACCGGCACAGCGTACGGGGGACTGCGGCGCCGACAAATGAAATCTTGGAGTAGTCCGCACAGTCCCCTGCGCGCTCTTTTTCCCGCAGGCAATGCCCCACTCATCAGATTGGTCCAACTCCGCAGCTCGCTCACTGAAGATCCGCACAGGGGACTGTGCGGGCTACGCCTCATGCCGCAGGTTAAGAACGCAGTTGGCGCGGTCCTTGGCTGAAGAGTGTCCGGCACGATGCCGGACACGGCCGGCGGGACGCCGACGCTCCCCTCCTTGAAATGGGCTTGCGAAGGGGAGGAAACGGGCGATCATCGGGCATGGAACATCATGTCTATTTTTGGTTGAAGGACGATTGCAAGAGCGCTGTGGACCGCGCGGCGTTTGAGCGGGGGTTGGCGTCGCTGTTTGAGATCGGGTTGGTGACGGGCGGGCGCTGGGCGGTGCCGGCACCGGTCATGCCGCGCCCGGTGATTGACCAGTCATGGGATTACGCCCTGACGATGCAGTTTGCCAGTGTGGCGGATCACGACGCCTATCAGGGCGACCCACATCACCAGGTATTCATAGGGACCTTCAAGGATTGGTGGGCCAAAGTGCTGGTGATGGATTTGGCGTGAGTTTGATCCGATGTCCGTGAAAGCCAAAGCCGGATCGCCGCGTGGCGGGGAGTTTCTGCCGATGTCGCGGGCGGAGATGGACGCGCGTGGCTGGCGCGACCTGGATGTGCTGCTCATCACGGGCGATGCGTATGTGGATCATCCGTCATTTGGCGCGGCGATGATCGGGCGCGTGTTAGAGTCGGATGGTCTGCGAGTTGGCATCGTGGCGCAACCGGATTGGCGCGATATCGAGTCCATCAAACGCATGGGTGCGCCGCGTTTGTTTGTGGGAGTGACGGCCGGCAATCTGGATTCGATGGTGTCCAACTACACAGCGGCGCGCCACAAGCGCAAGCTGGACGTTTACAGCGCCGGCGGGGTGGCGGGGCGGCGGCCCAATCACGCGGCCGTCGTGTATGCGCAGATGTCCCGGCGGGCGTTTCCCGGCGTGCCGGTGGTGTTGGGCGGGATGGAGGCGAGCATGCGGCGGGTGGCCCATTACGATTACTGGGAGGACAAGCTGCGGCCGTCCATTCTAACCGATTCCAGGGCGGATGTGCTGGTCTATGGCATGGGCGAACTCGCGGTGCGCGAGATCGCCAGGCGCCTGCGCGCGGGAGAGCGGGATCTGGGCGGCATCCCGGGCACGGCACGTTTGTTAGGTGCCAAGGCCAGCGCGGCGGCGGATTTTTCCGCATGCATCATGTTGCCGTCGTGGGAGGCCTTGCATGCGGATGTGCAATTGCTGCTGGATCTGACAAAAATCACGGAGGCCCAGCAGACGCCGTATTGCGGGAAACGGCTGGTGCAGAGGCACGGCCAACAGGCGGTGTGGATGGAGCCGCCGGCCATGCCGGTGGATGGGGCGGACCTGGATGCGTTGTATGAGTATCCATTCCAGCGGGCGGCGCATCCGTCCTATCAGGAGCCGGTGCCGGGATTTGCGACGATCAAGGACTCGGTGATAGTTTCGCGCGGTTGTGCCGGCGGTTGCTCGTTTTGCGGGCTGGGCTTGCATCAGGGGAAGTTTCTATCAAGCCGGAGCGTGGAGTCGGTGCTGAAGGAAGTGCGCCTCCTAACCGAATTGGAATCATTCCGCGGGACGGTGTCCGACCTTGGCGGGCCGACGGCGAACTTGTATGGCGCGAGGAACGGGCATGTGGCGGCGTGCCGTGGCTGCCACCGGCCGAGTTGTTTGTGGCCGGGCATCTGCCCGCATTTTGCCATCAACGGGCGGCCTGGGTTGGAGTTGTTGCGCGGGGTACGGCAAGTGCCCGGGGTGAAGCAAGTGTTTGTGCAATCCGGCATCCGCATGGACGTGGCCTTGCGCACGCCGGAATACCTGCGCGAATTGGTGCAACATCACGTTTCCGGCCACATGAAGGTGGCCCCCGAACACCTGCATCCGGACGTCTTGCGCCGCATGCGCAAGCCCGCCGCGGATTTTCCCGCGTTCATGGAAAAATTTGCCGGACTCAGTGAGGAGGCCGGCAAACAGCAATACCTCGTGCCGTATTTCATCTCGAGTTTCCCCGGTTGCACCGCCAAGGAGATGGTCGCGGTGGAGGAATTCCTCAAACGCCAGCGCTGGAATCTCCAACAGGTGCAGGATTTCATCCCGTTGCCCATGACCGCCGCCACCGCCATGTATGTCACCGGCCTCGATATCCACTCCGGCCAACCGATCCCCGTCGTGCGCAACGCCGGCGAGCGCGAACAACAGAAAATCATGCTGCGGCCCAATCAGGCTTCCAAAACCCATCGCAGCAGTGCCGATTTGGATACGGTATAGCGCATTTGCAACTTCGGAGTTCGGGTTCGAGATGCCAAGCAAGTCCACGCCAGAGCGATTCTTTCGAAGTTTCTGTGGCGCTTGCCGCCCACGCCCGGTCCATGACTCTCCCGCCCTCAGCGGCCTTCGGCCAGGCGCTCGGCGAGCATCGGTGGCAGCCCGGCGGCGAGGATTTTTGCCTGGGTGGCCTCGATGTCATACTCGACGCGGCGGAACACGACTTCCTGCTCCTCGGTGTTGTAGATGGCGTAGCACGAGCGCCAATCCCCATCGCGCGGTTGGCCCACCGAGCCGACGTTGATGAAGTATTTCGCGTTTTTCTCGATGCGGATCGCATCCGCAGGCACTTCGTGGACTTTGTCGGATTTGGCGTAAACGCGCGGCACGTGGGTGTGGCCGTGAAAGCAGACTTGGGTGAATTGGTACGAAAAGTTGGCCATCGCATCGAAGCGGTTGGTCACATAGTTCCAATGCGCCGGTTGATCCAGGGTGCTGTGGACGACGGTGAAATCCGAAACCTGCCGGACCATGCGCAGGCGGCGCAGCCACAGGCGTTGTTCCTCGTCGAGTTGGTTGCGCGTCCACTGGAGCGCGGTGGCGGCCACCGGGTTCATGTTTTCGAGCGAGTGGGTGCCGGCGGCGTCCTCGTCATGGTTGCCCTTGATGGTCGGGCAGTCCATATGGCGGATTTTTTCGACGCAGGCGCCCGGGTCGGCATTGTAGCCGACCAAGTCACCCATGCAGACATAATCGGTGACGTCTTGCTTCGAAGCGTCAACCAGCACCGCCTCGAGAGCTTCGAGGTTGGCGTGAATATCACCGAAAATAGCAATCCGCATGCGGCAAATACGATAGGTTCAGACAAAACTTGTCGGTTTTGTGTCGCGTGTCGAGATGAAATCGAGGCGCTGGCTGGAAATGTGAAAATCTCGAATGAGTGAAAGACAACCCCTGAAAAGCTGTTACACTACGCCAGATGGCTGCCGCAAACGATGAGACCGGAAACGAGCAGGATGCAATTCTAGGCGAGGCGTACGCGAGGACCCGCAAGAGCCTGATTGCCAAGCTCGACAACTGGGAAGACCAGCGGGCGTGGGAGGAATTTTACAAGATCTACTGGCGTTTGATTTATTCCGTGGCGGTGAAGGCGGGCCTGCGTTCCGATGAGGCGTTTGATTGCGTGCAGGAAACGATCCTGTCGATAGCCAAGCAGAGCAAGAAGAACCTTTATGATCCCGCGCAGGGTTCGTTCAAGACGTGGTTGATGAACATGACGCGCTGGCGCATCAACGATCAATTCCGCAAGCGCAAGAAGGACACCGCAATGGTGGGCGGGGAGTGGGAAAATGACCGCAAGACGGCGGTGATCGATCGCATCGAGGATTCCAATGCGGAGGTGCTGACCCGTCTGTGGGATGTGGAGTGGAAAAAAAACGTGGCGGATGCCGCCCTCTCACGGGTCAAGGCCCAAGTCTCACCCAAACAATATCAGATTTTCGATTGTTACGTGGTCAAGCAGTGGGATGTGAAAAAGGTGCAGGAATATTTGAACGTCAGCATGTCTCAGGTGTATTTGGCGAAGCACCGGGTGGGAGCCGTGCTCAAACGCGAACTCGCCAAACTCGAAGCCGATGCCGATTAAGCTACGAGCAGACCCGGTCATTCCGGATCATGAAATCCTGCGCAAAATCGGCGGTGGTGCCTACGGGGAAATCTGGCTCGGGCGCGGCGTGACCGGTGCCTTGCGGGCGATCAAGGTGGTCTGGCGCGAGGATTTCGAGGACGCCCGGACCTTTGAACGCGAGTTCGAGGGGATTTTGAAATTCGAGCCCATCTCCCGCGATCACCCGGGGCTGGTCAATATCCTGCACGTCGGCCGCAGCCTGGACGGCACTTCGTTTTATTACTATGTCATGGAGCTGGGTGATGACGTCCGCACCGGGCGGGATATCAATCCGATAGAGTATGAGCCGCGCACCTTGCGGCCCGATGTGCGCGCGGCCAATGCCACGCGCCTGGAGGTGGCCGTGTGCATCGACGTCGGCATGCGCTTGGCGGAGGCACTGGATCATTTGCACTCCTGCGGTCTGGCGCATCGCGATGTGAAGCCGTCCAACGTGATTTTTGTCAATGGCAAGGCCAAGTTGGCGGACATCGGGTTGGTGGCTGCGCGCGGGCAGAGGACTTTTGTTGGAACGGAGGGCTTTGTGCCACCGGAAGGCCCGGGCTCGACCCAGGCCGATGTCTACAGCTTGGGCAAGGTGTTGTATGAAATCGCCACCGGCAAGGATCGCATGGATTTCCCCGAGTTGCCGGATGACTTGCCTGTCGGTGCGGAGCGCAAGCGGTGGCTGGAGCTCAACCGCATCATCTGCGATGTGTGCGAACCGCGGGTCTCCAAACGCAGGATCACCACCGCGGCGGAGCTCGCCGCATGCCTGCACCTGTTGCAGCGGGGGAAACGCCGTCGCAACCGGGCGGGTGCCGTGTGGTTCACCACCTTGATGCTCACCGGCTTCAGCGCGTGGGCCGCTTGGGAGTTGCTCAAGGACGTCGATTGGCAGGCCTACTGGCGCAAGCCGGCTCAGGGCGTGATCTCGGAGGTGGGTTTGTTCCGGGTGGTCAGCACTCCGGATACCGCGGATGTCCTGGATGCCTCCGGCAAGTGGGTGGGTATCACCCCTACCGGCACCCTGACGGCAAGGGTGGGTGAGGAAGTCAGCTTTAAAATCCAAAAGCGCGGGTACCGCCCGGTCATGGTCACGGAGAAAATCGGCCCACGGGCGGTGAGTGAACCGCAATCGATTTTCAAGGTGCTTGAGGTTTTTTCACCTCCGCAACCCGGCGCCGTCTGGCTCGATCATCATGGCGAGGCCTATCAACCGGTGGGCGAAGAGCATTTGGGTTCCGGCTTCGTGGTCGACGGGCTGTGGAAAAAATTCCTGGCGGAAACCCAACGCTCCGCCGCCATGGTCGAATTCCTCAACCTTCCCCAGAATGGACAAGCGGCCAAGGTGGTGCTTTGCACCGCTGACGAGTCCGCAGTCTTCTGCAAGTGGTTGCGCAGCGGCGCGATCAAGGCCGGTTTTCTAACCGAAGATTATGAAGTGGCGCCGCGTTTCGAACAGTTGTTTGAAAACCCGGGGTTGAGCGCGCGGGCCCAGCGCGACGGTCTCAAACCATTCCGGGTGGTGGTGCGCCAGATTGACTATGCCAACATTGAACTGACCAGCAATCCGCCAGGAGCGGAGGTTTATTTGAATGGTGCGGCGGTGGGGTTTGCCGACGGCGCGCTGTTGATTTCCAAGGTCGCACCCGGTGCGGTCACCCTGATCATCGTCCGCGAAGGTTACAAGCCCCACACTGAAAAGTTGACGCTCAAACCCGGGCAAACGCTGCCGCTCAGCGTCACCTTGGTGGCCAATCGAGGGGTGGTTTTCGGCCGAGCCTGGGAAAACGGCATCGGCATGAAGTTTGTGCCGATCGGCCAGGATCTGATGGTTTCGGCGTGGGAAACCCGGGTCGGCGATTACGACATTTTTGTCAAGGAAGCCAGGCATCGTCCGCCGCCCTTGCCGGGATTTTCACAAGGGGCGGACCATCCTGTGGTGATGGTCTCGCGCGATGATGCGGAGGCGTTCTGCGAATGGCTGACCCAGCGCGAACGCCAGACTGGCGTGGAGCTCATCGCCGCGTCCCATGTGTATCGTCTGCCGACGGATGTGGAATGGAGCCAGATGGTGGGTCTGGAGGAAGCCCTCGGCCTCAGTCCGAGTTGGCGCGACGCCCGCAAGGAGCGCGTGTTCCCATGGGGCTTGGCATGGCCGCCGCCGGGCAAGGTCGGCAACTTTGCCGATACCTCCGCCGCACTGGCCCCCGGCATGTCCGGGGAGCGTTCGATTCCGGGATATGACGATGGTTTTGAAAAGACGGCGCCGGTGGGTTCCTTTCCCCCTAACATCAAGGGCATCCACGACCTCAGCGGCAACGTCCAAGAGTGGGTGGCCGACGCCTATTCGGTCGTCGATCCCAATCACCTCGGGGTGTTGCGTGGCGGTGGCTGGAATACCTATCAGGCGGAAAATCTCTACTCCGGGTCGCGTCACCCCCAGCCGCCGGCATCCTATGCCGACACCAACGGCTTCCGTGTGGTGCTGGCCAAGCTGCCGCTGGCCCCTGCGTCCCATGCTCCGGCGTTGGAGGCGCCAGCTCCCTGAATCCCATCCCAACACTTCCATGGTTGAAATCCAAATCTATCACAGCATCCATCCGGATATTGAAGTGGTCATCAACTGGCAGTGGCAGTGAGCGCCGTCACGGCGTGCCGGCCAAAAATCCGACGACCGCATCGCGGCATTCCTGAGTGCGCGTTTGCAGCAGCAGATGCGGACCATCGACCCAATGACAGGTGGCCTCCGGGAAATGCCGTTCAAGTTGCGATTGGGCGCTCCACGGAACCACCCGGTCTTGCCGCGCCTGCAATAGCAGCACGGGCAGATCCCGCAAGCTCGGACAATCCGCTTCCCGCAGCGCCAGCACCACCCGCACCCGCTCGGCCAGCGTCGCCGCTGGTGCCTGCCTGAGGGCTGCGTTCAGCGCCTCAAGCAAGGCCTGCGACGCATCATCTCCTGTTAGAAATTGCTTCAGCAAAAAAACCGGTGGGGTGAGCGAAAGCATCGGTTGCAACGGCAGCCAGCCGAGTCCGCTGGGCTGCGGGTTGGCGCAGAACCCGCACACGAGCACCACGGCTTGGACGCGTTTCGCCTCGCACGCCGCCAAGAGCATGGCCAGCGGGGCGGAAAATGATTCCGCCAGCAGCACCAAATCTCCGTCCGGCAGGGTGGGGGCGATGGCTGCTGCCAATGCGGCGTAATCCTGCGGACCGTGGCTGGGTAGCGGCATCGCGACCACCCGCATGCCGCCCCACTCCAAGGCCAGCGCCTGTTGAAAGAGGTGGGCGGTGCCATCCAGTCCGGGTAGCATGACCAGCGTTGTGTGGGTCCAATTCATGAGGGGCAAGACGTGCCATCCTTGTACGCAGGTCCCGCGAGGGTTCTAGCCCTGTTTTTTTTGCAAAAAATAGTTGCGTTAAGCGCCAATCCAGCGCACTTTCCTCGCGAAGCAAAGTAATGTAACCCTATAAACTAAGGAATCTCCTCTTCCCCCCACTCACCATGACCGAGAAACCTCTCTCCGCCAACGAAGGCCTCAAGCTCCACAGCAACTACCTGCGCGGCACCATCGCCGCGGGGCTTGCGGATGCGTCCACGGGGGCGATGCCCGAGGCCGACCAGCAGTTGCTCAAATTTCATGGGACCTATCAACAGGACGACCGCGACCAGCGGGCCGAGCGCCGCAAGCAGGGGATGGAGAAAGCCTATTCATTTTTGGTGCGCATCCGGGTGCCGGGTGGGGTGGTCACGCCGGCCCAGTGGCTCGCCGTGGACCGCCTGGCCACGGACTTTGGCAATGGCACCCTCAAGCTCACCACGCGGCAGACGTTTCAGTTGCATGGTGTCATCAAGTCCGATCTCAAGCGCACCATCGCGGCTATCAACCGGGCGGCCATGGACACGATAGCGGCCTGCGGGGATGTGAATCGCAACGTGATGTGCCATCCCAATCCCCATCTCTCGGCGGTGCATGCGGAGGTGCTCGGCCTGGCCCAAGGCCTTTCCGACCACCTCACCCCGCGCTCCCGCGCCTATCATGAAATCTGGCTCGATGGCGAGTCGGTCCACTCCAGCGAGGCCGAGGCGGAACCCATCTATGGCAAGACCTATCTGCCGCGCAAATTCAAGATCGCCATCGCCATCCCGCCATCTAACGACGTTGACGTCTTTGCCCATGACTTGTCCTTCATCGCCGTGGTTGAGGCGGGGAAATTGTTGGGTTTCAACATCGCGGTGGGCGGCGGCATGGGCATGAGCCAGGGGGTGGCGACCACCTTTCCGCGCTTGGCCGAAGTGATCGGCTTCTGCACGCCCGGGCAGGTCATTGATGTGGCCGAAAAGGTGGTGCTGGTCCAACGCGATTACGGGGATCGCTGCGACCGCCGCCATGCCCGCCTCAAGTACACCATCGAGGACCGCGGCAGCGCCTGGTTCATGGCCGAACTCCACAAGTATCTCGGCTACGCGCTCGAACCCGCGCGGCCCTATCACTTCGATTCCAACGCCGACCGCTACGGGTGGGTTGAGGATGACCGTGGCAACTATCACCTCAACCTCTTCATTCAGGGCGGACGCGTGCTCGACACGCCTGCCTATCCGCTGCGCAGCGGCTTGCGGGCGATCGCCGAAATCCACCAGGGGGATTTCCGGCTCACCGCCAACCAGAACCTCGTCATCGCCAATGTCACACCCGCGCTGCGGCCACAGCTTGAAAAGCTCCTCGACCCATTCGGCATCTCCGACAGCCACCTCAAGAGCGCCTTGCGGCTCAACTCGCTGACTTGTGTCGCCCTGCCCACCTGCGGTCTGGCACTGGCCGAGGCCGAGCGCTACCTGCCGGCGCTTCTAACGGAATTGGAGGAGACCGTCGAGGCCAGCGGGCTGCGCCACGATGCGCTGACCATCCGCATGACCGGTTGCCCCAATGGCTGTGCCCGCCCGTTCCTCGCCGAAATCGGCTTGGTCGGCCGCGCGCCCGGCCGTTACAACATCTATCTGGGCGGCGGCTTTGCCGGCCAGCGCTTGTCCAAGCTCTACCGCGAGAGTGTGCGTGCCGAGGCGATCCGGCCGCTGCTCGCGCCCATTATCGGACACTACGCCAAAGCCCGCAACGCGGGTGAGCGCTTCGGCGATTTCTGCATCCGTGCCGGCTACGTCGCCGCCACCCAGCAAGGCGCGGATTTTCATCAAAACCTCCAACCCGAGGCCCTCAACGCCCGCTAATCGTCATGGATTCCTTGCCACTGGAAACCCCCGCCACACTCGATCCGGACGAACTCTCCGCCGCTCTGGCACCTTTGGGCGCAGGCCAACGCTTGCGCTTCCTCCATGACCGGCTCGGTTCGCGACTCGTCGCCACCACCAGTTTTGGCATTCAGGCGGCGGTGATGTTGCATCTGATCCACCGGCACGCGCCGGACATCCCGGTGGTTTTCATCGACACCGGTTTCCTGTTTCCGGAAACCTATCAATACGCCGAGGACTTGCTGGCCCGCTTCGATTTGGATGTCCGGATCTATCAACCCAGGGTCAGCGCCGCCCGCATCCAGGCCCTGTGGGGCAACCTGTGGGAAAATGGCAAGGAGGGCGCCGACAAGTATGGCCTGCTCACCAAAGTCGAACCCATGAACCGCGCCTTGCGCGAACTCGGTGCCGACGCGTGGATCAGCGGCCTGCGCCGCTCCCAGTCCGCCACCCGCGCCGAGCGCGCCTTCGCCGAGCAACAAAAGCGGACGTTCAAGGTCTATCCGATACTCGACTGGGCGGATGCCCAGGTGGACCACTATTTCCGCGAGCACCGCCTGCCGCCCCATCCGCTCGCGGCCCAGGGCTATGTCACCATGGGCGATTGGCACAGCACCCGCCCGGTCACAGCCGATGGCGCGGCCGAAGCCACCCGCTTCAGTGGCACCAAATATGAATGTGGCCTTCACCTTGACTCCGGCACCCCGGATTTCCAAATATGACACAGACAGAAGATCGCTTCGCTCCCAGACAGAAGACAGAAGACCAGGAATTTGCGCCCCACTCTCTTCTCTTGCCTTTTCTTCTGTCTTCGAGTCTTCTGTCTTCAGTCTCAGTCCTCCTGCCAACCACTAACCACTAACCACTAACCACTAACCACTAACCACTAACCACTAACCACTAACCACCCGCTCCCCATGAACATTGCAAACAACCTGGTTGCCACTGTTGGCAATACCCCGTTAGTCCGTCTCCATCATCTCACCGCCGGTCTCGCTGCCGAGATTTGCGTCAAGGCCGAGTTTTTCAACCCGCTCTTCAGCGTCAAGGACCGCATCGGCAAAGCCATGATTGAGGCCGCCGAGCGCGACGGCTTGCTCAAGCCGGGCGGGCTCATCATCGAGCCGACCTCCGGCAATACCGGGATTGCGCTGGCCTTCGTCGCGCGCGCCAAGGGCTACCGCTGCATCCTGACCATGCCCGAGAGCATGTCCATCGAGCGGCGCGTGCTGTTGCGCATGTTGGGTGCCGAGATTGTGCTCACCCCGCGGGCCCGCGGCATGGGCGGTGCCATCGCCAAGGCCAGACAATTGTTAGAGGAAAACGGCGAGGGGGCGTTCGGTCCCAGCCAGTTTGAAAATCCGGCCAACCCGCAAGTCCACCGCGAAACCACCGCCGAGGAAATCTGGCGTGACACCGATGGTGAATTGGATGCCTTTGTCGCCGGTGTTGGCACCGGAGGCACCCTCACCGGGGTGTCGGAAGTCATCAAGTCCCGCCGTGCGATCAAGACCTTTGCGGTGGAACCTGCCAACAGCCCGGTCATCTCTGGCGGGCAACCCGGGCCCCACATGATTCAAGGCATCGGTGCCGGGTTCATTCCGAAAAATCTCAATGTGGAGACCATTGATGAAGTCATTTTGGTGACTAATGAAGATGCTCTGGCCACCGCCCAAGCCTTGGCTCAGCTCGAAGGGTTCCCGGCGGGCATTTCCACCGGTGCCAATGTCTGGGCCGCCATCCAGCTCGCCAAGCGCCCGGAATTCAAGGGCAAGCGCATCGTCACCATCGGCTGCTCTTCCACCGAACGCTACCTCTCCACCCCGCTCGCTGAAAAAGTCCGCGAAGAATGCCTCCATCTAACGGTCCACGACGTCTGAGCCGGGGGGTGGCGATGGTCCTATCGCTTTGCCCTTTCCAAACACCACAATCCGCGCCTAGGCTGCGGCCCCATGAAACGTTCGATCCGCCTGATGACGCTGTTGCTTACCTCTTTCCAAGCCTTGGCCCAAGACCCGCAACCCGTGCCGCTGTGGCCCGCCGCCGCGCCCGGCGCACTGGGCACCGCGGACAAAGACATTCCCACCCTCACACTCTATCTGGTGCCACCCGACAAGGCCACCGGCGCGGCCGTGGTGATTTGTCCCGGCGGCGGTTACGGCGGGCTCGCCGGGCATGAGGGCCGGGATTACGCACTGTGGCTCAACACCCAGGGCATCGCCGGGTTTGTGCTCAAGTATCGTCTGGGCAGCGGCGGCTACCGCCATCCCGTGATGCTCGGCGATGCCGCCCGCGCCGTGCGTCTGGTCCGCGCCCGTGCCGAAGAATGGCAGGTGGATCCCAAGCGTGTCGGCATCATGGGCTCCTCGGCCGGTGGGCACTTGGCTTCGACCTTGCTGACCCATTTTGACGCGGGCGATGCCAATGCCGCGGATGTCGTTGAGCGTCAGAGTTCGCGCCCGGATCTGGGCATCCTTTGTTACGCGGTTATCTCGATGGGACCTAACACGCACCAGGGGTCGAAGAATAATTTGTTAGGAAAGGATCCGTCGCCCGAGTTGGTGAAGCTGCTGTCCAACGAACTGCAGGTCACCCCGCAGACTCCGCCGTGTTTTATCTGGCACACCTGGGAGGATGGCGCAGTGAAGGTGGAAAACAGCCTCGAGTTCGCCCTCGCCATGCGCCGCGCCGGCGTGCGCTTCGATCTGCATGTCTACGAAAAAGGCGGCCATGGCCTTGGTCTCGGCAGCGGCCATTACGATCCGGCCAAGTGGCTGGATTGGACGCGTGATTGCACCTCGTGGCTCAAGGTCGAGGGTTTCGGCCGTAAGTAGGGGCAGGGCGTGTGGGAATGCTTGCAGTTTAAGGAGTAACGACATTCGTGTCGTTTCTTCGTGTCTGGGAGAAAAAGAAAAGACGAGGACAAGCATGTCCCCGCTCCTTAACAGGTCATCCTTTCCGCTGGTCGGTGACTGAGTTGCTGAACGGCATACACTCGCCAGCCGTCACCCCGCTACGGACTGGAGACCCGCAGCCGCATGAACAGTTGCGGGGAACTGGCGCCGGGCACGCTGAAGGTGTGTTGCGGCGGGGTGCCGGTGTCGGCTACCGGAGTCCAGCTATCTGATAGAAGCGTGGAGCTCCACTCCGCACCATAGGTGATGCCCGTGACCCCGGCGGCCTGGGTGAAGCTTGTCACGAAATTGCCGCCGCTTTGTTGCGCCTGCGGCAGCAGTCCGGTATCGCCAAGTTGCGGATTGAGGCCGAAGGCATACTCGACAAGGTTGGGGAGACCGTCATTGTCGAAGTCGTTGAGGTCCGCGCCATCGCCGCTGTTGTCCTCACTGCCGAAGTTGCTTTGGCGCCATGCCTGGAGCGTGGTGGCCATGCCGGTGCCCGTCAGGGTGATGTTGAACGGGTTGTTGGTGATGGAGGTGCTGGCGATATGCAGGGTGGCCACCCGCGTGCCGGCGGCCGTGGGTAGAAAGGTCATTTTGAATGTGGAGCTGCCATTCGCGTTCATCGAACTCGCCGGCGCGGTGGCGATCACGTAGTCTGCGGCGTCCGGCCCGTCTTTGGTCGGCTTGATCGAGCTCAGGGTTGCCGTTCCGGTGTTCTTCACGCTGAAAGTCAGGGTCACCGGGGTATTTGTCGGGATCGCGCCGAAGTTGACGCTGCTGCTGTCGGAGGTCAACGGGTTGTTAGACGGCTGTGCCACGCTGATGGCTGGCGCGCTTGGCGGGACGCTGGCAATCGCGTTGAACCACTGTTGGGCCAGGGTCGCGTTGCCCGTCGCGTTGGTGTGAAGATTGTCTCCCGACATGTTGGTCGCGTAGGCATTCTCCAGCGGCGTGAATTGATCGACAAAACTCACGTTGCGGCCGAGCGCCCGCTGGGCGTTGACCACTCCGGGCACCGCCGCGTTGAAGGTGGCGGTGTTCGCCGGATCATCGGGGCTGGTCCGGTTGGGCGGTATGCTGGCGACCATGACCCGCGGCGTGCCCACTCCGGGTTGGGCATAGAGGGTGTTGAGCAGCGTGGTGAGCCGACCCGGCGCATTGGCCAGATCCACATTCTGGTCCACATCGTTGGTCCCTAACATGATTAGCACGACGTTCGGCTTGACCGCCGCCAGCCGTCCGCTGGTCCAGAAGCCTGGGAGGTTCTGGGTGATGCCGACGCGGCCGTTGAGGTCGTTGCCGATCACCGAGCCGGAGACCCCCGAGTGATACTGATAGAGATTGGTTTCCGGGGTGTCGCCGCTGGCGGGAAGCCCGTCCACGTTCGCGGTGTAATGCCCCGTGAAGGTGAAACTGTAGCCATTGGCAATGAGCAGGTCGTAGAGCGCTTTGCGCGGGGATCCATTGCCATCGCCATCCGCGTTGCTTTGGGTGATCGAGTCGCCGATGAACCAAACCGCGCCGATGGTTTTGGTGAGGGTCGCCTTGCCTGTGAGGATGATGTCGAACGGGTTTTTGGTGCTGTCGTTATTGGCGATGTGAATGGCGGCGCTGCGCGCGCCCGTTGCTGATGGGGTGAAGCGGACGTTGAAGGTGGTGGTGCCGCTCGGACCGCTCAGCGGGGCGCTCGGGTAGGATGTGACGGCGAAATCGGCCGCATGGGTACCGCCCTTGGTGATGGTCAGTCCTGTCAGGTCGCCGTCGCCGGTGTTCTTGATGGTGAAAGTTAGAGTGGAGCTCGAGCCGACCAGTGCGGTGCTGAAGTTCTTGGTGCCACCGTCGGCAAGGTTGGTGCCGAGCGGTTGCTCGACGGCCATGACCGGCGTTTGGGCTGGCAAGGACGTGGCCATGACGCCACTGCCGAGCAGGGTGGCGCAGATTCTCACAAGGCGGGTCATGGCTGGCGGACCATAGGTTCGGGAAGGGCCGCAGGCAAGAGCAAGCCTCTGACATTCCGTTCGCGGGCGGCGGGCCGCATGCCCATCTCCGATCCGGCGAGTGACGGTGCGGACTACTCCTTGCCGAGATAATTCCCGTAAGTCAGCGCCAGGACCGCGGCGACCAGGACGATGAAGGCAAGGGTGATGGTCTGGAGGGTGAGGCGGCGGCACTGGCGCCATTCGCGCAGCGCGACGCCCACCAGGTTGCTGATCAACACCAGCATGATCATATGGATCGCCCAACTGGTGAACTTGTAGGCGCCCATCCGCACATGGCCGAGGTTGTAGAAAAAGAACTGACCATACCAGAACAAGCCGGTGATGGCCGCCATCAGGAAATTGACCGGCAGCGCCGCCTTCGGTTGGCCGGCGGGCAACTCGACGAGTTCGCCCAATGTTTTATGGCGCGCGTGCAGATAGAGGCAGTAGATCGCGGTGGTGACGAACGCTCCGGTGTTGGAAAAAATGTAGACCACGTTACCGCGGAACACGCCGGCCCCGTGCGCTGTGGCCACGTCCGCAATCGGCTCGCCCGCTTCCAACGCAAAGCCATATACCGCCGAGAGCACGCCCGCCAGCAACGACAGCAACAGGCCCTTCATCAGCGAAAACTGCCCGCTTTGCTGCTGCGCGCTGAGG
Source organism: Akkermansiaceae bacterium (assembly GCA_903826205.1). GTDB lineage: Bacteria > Verrucomicrobiota > Verrucomicrobiia > Verrucomicrobiales > Akkermansiaceae > Luteolibacter. The sequence goes on along the minus strand of CAIKDP010000025.1, from coordinate 39,105 downwards.
TCGCGCTCCTTCAAGCGTCCGGCCCAGCCCGCGCCGGCAATGCCCATCGTGCCGATGATGATGCCCGCCACGATCCACTCCGCACCCGGCTTGCCCAGCGTCGCGCCGAGGGTGCCCTTGACCAGCGGCGGAATCAAGGTGCCCAACACACTCGAGAGCCCGACCGCGATCGCATAGGTGAGCGAGAAGCCGATGTAACGGATGGAGATCCCGAAGGCCGTGCCGCCGATGCCATAGGCCGATCCTAACAAAAACGAGTGCAGCATCGCCGGCCTCGGCGCCTCGCTCAGCACCGTGGCCAGTTGCGGGATGGTGAGCCAGGCACCCAAAAGCGGCAGCAGAAACCAGCAGAACGAGGCCTGGGTCAGCCAGTAGGTCTGCCACGACCAGCCCCTGACCTGTTTTTCCGGCGTGTAACAAGTCGCGGCAAAGGTGGCGCCCACGGCATGCAGTGCCACGCCGAGCAGGGGATTGGTGGCAATCGGGGACATGGGATTTCTAGCAGCTTTGGGATTCAGTCGCAGTGGAACACTTCCTCCATCGAGGCCCACCATTCATCCGGAGCGCGGCTGTCGAGCGGTTGCTGGCAGGGCATGCATACGGCCCACCAGCGCTGGGTGGTGGCATCGGTGGCCATCTGCGCCATGTCGGCGGCAATGTCCTCACCGACATATTCGAAGTAGCTGAAGAGGAAATGTTGGCCGTCGTCGAATTGGCGCAGATGGATCGAATAATTCCGCAGGTTGCACTGCGTGATCATGCGCAGCACGTCGGGCCACACGGCGGCGTGGAGTTGTTTGTATTCCCCGATTCTATCAGGTTTGAGGCGGATGACCGAGCCGTAGCGTTGCATGGTAAATTGAGGGTCAAGACTGCTAAAACGTCTCGTCGAATTCACCGAGGGCGAGCGGATAGACGCCGTGCTCGCGCACGAGCTTCACGATGAAGTCATAGGTTGCCCCGGAGACGCTGCTGCTCACCGAGTGGTCGGACTGGAAGATCATGCCGCCGCCCTTGGCGGCATTGAGTTTGCGCAACACCTCGCGCCGGATCGCCGCGCGGTCGCCGGTTTCCCAGACTTGGATGTCACTGTTGCCACAGAAACCGATGCCATGACCGTATTGGCGGCGCAGTTCGACCACGTCCATGCCGGCCTTGACTTCGAGCGGGTTGTAGGCGTCCACACCCATCTCGATGTAATCCTGGAAAATCGCCTTCACATTGCCGCAGCCGTGATAGATGACGGGCAGGCCCGCGGCGTGCGCGGCCTCCACCATCCGCGCCACCCACGGCTTGAAATATTCGCGCCAGTAGCCCGGTGACATGAACGTGCATTTCTTGTAGGCCACGTCGCCCCAAATGACGAGGCCATCCAACATGCCGGCGCCCGCGGCGATCTCGGCCTTGGCCAGTGCCAGATAGAACGCGCCGATGCGGTTGATCACCTCGCCCATTGCGTCGGGATCCTCGCCCATCCACAGCAGGGCGTTTTCCTGGCCGATGAGGCGTGTGAGGCACTCGCTCACTTCGATGACGCTGCCATACACGGGAAAGTCCGGCCACAGCGATCTAACAGTCTCTATCCATGCGGGTGAGTTGCGCTCGAAGCCGTCGCCGACGCCGGCGATCTGGTTGTCGCCGGCGGCGAAGAAGCGCCGCGGATCGTCGGGCGGATCAAACTCGGTGTGCTGGAGTTTTTCGAAGGTATCGGTGTCCCACGCCCGCATCTCGGGCATCGGATAGGAAAAATGCTTGTGCATGATCGCGCCGAAACCGGTCCTCACCGTGACTTCCTCGGGCGTCTCACACAGAGTTTCGAACGGCCGGATCCACGGGTCGAAGTTGGGCACGGTGACGATCCAATCCAGATCATAGTGGTAATACGGATTGGCGTCGGGCCCGAGGCCGAGTTCCTCGCGCCAGCGCCGCGTGAAGCCGCCCCAGAAAAAGTCGCTGATTGGCACGTGATCCGGTTGCTGATGGCGCAGCGCCCGGTTCATGCGTTCGAGCTTGCGCAGGGTGCTGTCCTTGCGGTCGGTGGTCGCGGCGGTCTGGCCGACGGTGTTGAACATGCTCACACGCCGATTGTCCATGACTCCGGGGCGGTGTCACGATATTTGTGCGCGGTCATTTGCAGGCAAAGCCCCGCCATGCTTCCACATCACACGCCGAGGAAATTGCGGATCAGGCGCAGACCCGCGTCCTGGCTTTTTTCCGGATGGAACTGGCAGGCAAGCAGATTGGGCATCTCGATGGCGGCGGCAAACGTCGCGCTGCCATAGGTGGTGTCCGCCGCGATGATGGCCGCGTCATCGGGCACGGGAAAATAGGAATGCACGAAATAAAAATACGGCGCGGCGCCCAGCCCTTGCCAGATGCCATGGGCGGGCCGGCGCGGCGCCGCCGCGTTCCATCCCATGTGTGGGATTTTCAAGCCTGGGGCTGCCGCAAAGCGGCGCACGCGGCCCTTCACCAACCCCAGCCCGGCCACGCCGGGGCTCTCCTCACTGCTTTCAAACAAGATCTGATAGCCCAGACAAATCCCCAGATACGGCTTGCCGGCAAGCACCCAGGCGCGGATGGGATCCAACAAATCCCGGCCCGCCAGTTGGGCCATGCAATCGCCGAAGGCGCCGACGCCGGGCAGGACCAGATGCGTGGCGTCGGTTAGATCCGGTGCTGCGGCGGCGAGTTGCGGCACGACGCCAATGGCGGCCAGCGCGTTGGCCACGCTGCGGAGGTTGCCGGCTCCGTAATCAATCAGTGCGACCTTCACAGTGCCAGTTTGGTGCTGGGGATGCCCTTGACCCGCGGGTCACGTTCGCAGGCCACACGCAAGGCGCGGGCCAAGCCTTTGAAGATGGCCTCCGCGACGTGATGACCATCGCGCCCGTAGAGAAGTTCGACGTGGATGTTAGCCCGCAAATTGGCCGCCACGGCGCGGCAGAATTCCTCGACGAGAGTGAAGGGGAAATTCGGCGCGGAGGGCGTGCCGGCAGGGGCCCGGAACTCGAGGTGCGGACGGTTGCTCAAATCGACGACGACGCGGGCCAAGGTCTCGTCCATCGGCAGGTAGGCGCAGCCATAGCGGCAGATGCCTTCCTTGGTGCCGAGCGCCTCGCGCAGGCAATCGCCAAGGACAATCCCGACGTCCTCGACGGTGTGATGGAAATCCACCGCCAGATCGCCCGTCGCCTTCACGGTGAGATCAAACAAGCCGTGCTTGGCGAACAAGGTGAGCATGTGATCGAAAAACGGGATGCCGGTATCAATCGAGGATACTCCCGAACCATCCAGGGCAATGGACAGCTCGATCTCAGTCTCCGCGGTTTTGCGGGCGCGGCGGGTGGTGCGTGCGTTTGGCATGGATTCTAACAAGTGATCATTTGCCGGCGGGCTTCACCGCCGGGACCTTGACTTCAGCCTGCAGCAGTTTGAGGTATTTTTCCGGCAGGCCGGCGGCTTCCGCATCGGAGATGGCTTTTTCCATGACCTCGGCTTCAGCGTCGCCGTGGATGATTTTCCATGCGTTGCGGAAAGCCTTGCCGCCGTCCAGCGTGGGGGCGGGCTGGCCTAACAACTGGGTGAGGCGCGGCAATTCCGACTCGGCGAAGCTGTTATCGTCTTCGAGCGACTGCTTGTGGGACGGATGGGGCGTCACCCAGGGGATCTCGGCTTTTTTTTCCTTTTGATAGCGGGCTTCGAGTTCCGCCGCCTGCTCGACCAGCGCGCGTTTGGAACTTCCGCCATCGCGTTGGGACAAGTTATCGACCTCCGTCGTTTGTTTTTCCATGCGCTCATCAAAGGACGCGAGGCTGGCGGCGATCTGGGTGTGGAATGTTTGCAGGGATTTGAGCACCAAGGGCAGCACCTCGCGGTAGCTGGTGCTGGTTTGATAGTCCTTGTCAAATTCCGCGAACGTCCGGAGCAACACGAGCCATTGCGATTTGCTTGCCGCGTCGCGGATTTTCGCATCGAACACGCGGGCATCCAGATCAAAGGCATTGGCCCGGTAATCCGCGCCCAGAATCATCAAGCCCTGAAGCTTCCGGCCGCCGGCGGCAACCGCCGCGCTTTCATCGGCAAGTTTTTTGAGAATGCCCTGCGCGTCCCTGAGGCGGTCGCTGTTAGGGAATTTGGTGATGAAGGATTTCACCGCGAGCAGGCGTGACTCGTAATCCTCCGTGGTAAGCGCGTCGGGAGTGGGCAGCAATTTGGCGATCGCCGCGAAGGCTTGATCGTCGGGCTTGTCCGTGACGATTTTGATCACATCCTTTTTGGGGACGATTTTGATATCCTTGATACCCTTGTTCACCCGGTTGACTTGATACTCGATGACATAGGCATCGCCCTGTTCGCGCAGGATCTTGCCTTCCAGAACCTTGCCATCCTTGAGGGTGAAGGTGCCTTCAATGACCTTGGTGTCCTTGACAGGGGCGGTGGCCGCATGCCCCAATCCCGCAAAACCAAAAAACAGGCAAAACGTTGCGGTAAAGAAGGTGATTTTCATGAGCATGAAGGCTAGACGCGGGCGGAGTATTCACTCGTTTCAGCGTGATGGCAAGAGGACATCTCGCAAGTCTTGCGGAGTCGTCGCCATCCGTGCGCTGCCGTCGCTGACGATGATTTTCACCGCACCGGCCGGCACCGCATCCTCGGCGGTGGCCGCACGCAGCTTGAAGAGCCGCAACGGCAAGCGATCCACGGTGGCTTGCAAGGGCTCCGGCAGCTCTTTGCCGATCATCACCAGGGGCGCGTAATGCCGCAACAGCATTGCCTGGATCTGGTCCGTGTGCAGCACGGGTTTTTCTGCGGCCAGCCGTGGCAGGGTAAGGGCGAGGCGGCTGAAGGCTTCCACCAGCGGGCGCTTGCGTGCGGCCAAGCGGCATTCCGCGGAGGATATCAGGCCGGCCGTGGTGTCATCAAACACCATGACCCGGTCGCTGATCGGAAGATCGAGGACTTTGGCATTGTCGGGACATTCCTTGAGGCAATCCTTCTCGACAAAACGCTCGGCGGAGGTGCTTGCCAAGTCATCCGCCCACGCGAGCCAGCTATCATCACCCGTGATATCCACCAGATCCAGCGCGGCTTGCATGGCCAGACCGTAGAGAAAGGCCCGGCCGGCAGAAATCGAGGGCGCCGTCTTGGTGGTATACATCCAGAGCTGCGGGCCGTCGGCAAAGGCCTGGCGAGCCCGTCCCAGCAAGGCAACCGCCTTGTCGCGAAACGCGGGATCACCCGTGGCCCCATAGGCTGCCGCGTAGGCGGAAACCATGCGGAAGGTGGTGCCAGCATGGGCCGTGTCATCCTTCGTCACCGCCCCCATGCGTTCATCACGGGCTTTGAGCAACATCTTGCGCGCGGTCTCAAACCGTGGCTTGAAAGCCTCCGGGGTGAGGCCAAGGTCAGTGGCAATCTGAGTCATCGACTTGACCAAACCCAGAGTGTTGCCGCGGAAAAATTCCCGGGTGGGATCGTCTTCGGCAGGCAGGTTGCCCAAGCCACGCATGCCGGTGGCCGCAATCCACCACGCCGCGTCCTGGGGCGGCAAGGTTTTTTGAATTTCCTCCACCGACCACAGCCAAGGCTTGGCATGGGAACTGGATGTGGCACCCAGCGCAAACAAGCCATCATGGGTGGCATAGGCTTTCTCGACGAAGGCGAGCACTCCGAGCGCCCGCTCCAGTGCCAGCGGGTTCGCACTCGCCGCATAGACCCGCAACAACGCGATGATGGCGCGCGACTGGCTGTTGGCGTCCCGCTCAAACGCTGGAAACGCCCAGGTCGCCCCCCGCCGCGACAAAAAAAGCCCGCCATCAAGCGGGTCAAACATGGCGCTGGGCAACAAGTCCGTCATCAATTCCTGAAGTGTCGCCAGGCTCAGGCTGCGGATATCCTTCGGCAACTCCGGGTTGAGGGCCGCGCTTGCCAGAGCATCGATGGCACCGGAGGGAAACTGCCCCCCCGTTTCATCGAAGGAGCGTGAACCCGGATCGTAGAGCGAGACCAACTGCCGGATGGCCTTGATCGAATCCGCGGCGGGATCCTTGCTGGTTTGGTCGACGTGTCTGCGGCGGGCCAAGCGGTCCCGGCGCCCTTGGTTGTCCAGCGCACTGTTGTTGACCATATACTCGGGATCATTCACCCAATTGCTGTTGACCATGGCATGCGATTTATTGAACAAGTCGCGGATGGCTCCCGCCCTTCCGGTCGACACCGGAATCCACGCCACCGGGTTGGCATCGGGTGTCAACCAGACGAGCATCGGCATTTCCAGCGGACGTTTGATTTCCGCGGCCAAATCCGCCGTCAACAAGCCGATTTCGCGGGCCGCGTCGCCATCGACCAACACCGGCACATATTGCTCGTTGATGAGCGCAACCATGGCGGCATCCCCCGCCATCTCGCTCAGCACCTTGCGGAACGCCGTGTGCTGCGGCATGGCAATGACCATGAATACCAGACGCTTCGCCGCCTTGGCATGCTCAAAGACCGCTTTGGACCACGGCTGCCAATGAATCGGTGAGTTGGCTTGGCTCGCATAAACCGAACCCGGCAACGCCGCCACCCCGTTGAACTTCAACTCGGACGCCACCGTCGACGGCGGCCCTCCCACCACCGCAGGCGGGCGTTTGCGACAGGCACTCCCCACCACCAACATGCCGCCAACGACGGCAGCGCCCACCAATCTGGAAATACATGTGGAATTCATAAGGAAGGGGAATCATGGCGGTCTTCAGCACGCCGCAAACCCAACCTAAAGAAAAAACTTCCTCTGTGGCAAGCACAAGCTAGGCTGCGCCTACAATTTCTTACCAAGCGTGACCAGCATTGCCGTTTCCAGTCAAAAAGGCGGGGTGGGTAAAACCACCCTGTCTATCAATCTAGCCCACGCCTTCGCGCGGGTCGGTATCAAAACCTTGTTGGTGGACGCCGATCCCCAAGGCTCCGTCGGCCATTCGCTCACCCGCCAGTCGCGCCTGCTCACCGGGTTTTACGATTTTCTGGCGGATCCCGGCATTCCCATGGAACGCCTGGTGGTGCCCACCCGCCTGGAGACCTTTTCGCTGGTGGCCAGCGGCCAGGCCGGGGATTACGAAGCCGGCGGGGGCGGCAATGGCTCCCATCTGGCACGGGTGCGGGCCTTTCTTCGCGCGGTCGCGCAGCGCGGCTTCGACCTTTGTTTGATGGATACCGCCGCCGGGCTTTTCGGCGTCACCGGCGATGTGGTGGCCACCTGCGATGCGGTCCTCATTCCGCAACAAGCCGAGCCTCTGGGCATCCGCTCGGTGCCCAAGTTGTTAGAAGGATTGCAACGGCTGCGCATCATGAACCCGCATCTGAACGTACTCGGGGTTTGCCTTTCGATGGTCCAACCCGATTTGGCGGATAGCCGCGAAGTGGCCACGACCCTGCGCCAGATCCTGCCGCCGGAATGGCTGTTTCAAACGCACATTCCCCGGGACCCACTGTTTATCCGTGCCAGTGCGCGCGGGTTGCCGGTCGGCCTGCTCGAGGCGGGGGCCGGCGTGCAACGGGTGTTCGACGCCCTCCGCAGCGAGATCGAAGTCAAACTGGGCCGTGCCCCCAGCGCGCGCTAACTGGTCCGGCGGTTTTGATAGGACAGAATGAAACTGGCCAGGATCCAACAGGCACCCACCAGGCCGACCAGCACCAAGCCGCAATATTTTTTCGTCTCGATCTCGCGCTTGGGAGCGTCCATGGGACCCGGCTTGCCTGGCGCGGCAAGCACCTCCGCCTGCTTCGAGCCGGCAAACGGCAGCGGTTTTTCCAACGCCAGGAAAATATTCCGGTAGTCCTTGTTGCGGTAGTCATTGCGGAAGGTCTCCGCCTCCCTGACTAACAGATCTATCCGCTCGTTGACAAAAAACTCCGACGCCGGACAAGCGGCCGCGGCATCCGGCCACACCTTCATGGTTTCCACTTCCAGCTTGTTGCCGTAGCGGGCAATCCGCGAAATGCGCGCCACCAGATCGGCGGCTTCCTGCGGGGTTTCCGCGCCGGCCGCCAGCAAGCGCCGCAGCCCCTCCTTGAGCAACTCGAAGCGCTCCGCTTGCGCGGGCGTCATGGCCTCACCGTGGTCCAACATCTGGCTGATTTTTCGCTGCAAGCGCAGCCGCTCCAGCTCGAACGGATTGCGTGTGGCCTGGGCCACCACCATGCCTTCATAGGCATATCTCAATGGCATCAACGCGGCCGGCACCGGAGCTCCGCCCCGCTCACGGTTGAGCCCGATGTTTTCAAACAGGCCGCGGTTCATTTCCCGATAGGGCACCAGGGCGCCCGCCAGCAACATTTGCGGCACCAATAACAAGGGCACAGCAGTCAGCGCGGCACGCTCGGTTTTGACCACTGTGGATACCACCAGGGCCAGCGCCGTGCCGGCCCACGCCGTCAGGGTCATCCACAGCCAATGCTCCATGACCACCCCGCGGATTTCCAAAAAGTGGTTGCCCACCAACACATACATGAAGCATTGGCCGGAAGCCACCAAGCCCAGGGCCACAAACTTTGCCGCCACATAGGAGGCCGCACTCGACTGGCAGTTGCGCTCCCGCCGCAAGACCGGCCGGTCGCGCAAGACTTCCGTCGCCGAATTGGTCAACCCCAGAAACATCGCCACCGTCACACTCAAAAACAAATACGCCGGAATGTGCAGCGCCGTGGCAAATTGATACTCCCCGGTCGGCGACGAGCGCAGCGTGATGGCCACCAACGCGGCCAGGACCGGGGCCTCGATGCAGGTGCTGTAAATGGTGCCGCGATTCCGCAATTTTGAGAGCAGGGATCGCAGGAAATGCGTCGCAAACACCGCCATCACCGTGCGCAGGCGGCGCTCGGGTTTGAGCGGCACCGGCAAGCCCGCCACGGTCCCCACATCGCTCAAGCGCGAGACCGGCCCGGCACCCGCTTGCAGCGATCGCAACAAGGCCGCGCTCTCATGGCGTTCCTGCCAAAACGCCGGTGGAAAGCGCCGCGCCGCACCCGTGTTAGATCCACCCCCGATCACGCTCAGCGGCGTCTCCAGCACATCAAACACGAAATCCGCACCCAGCGCCGCCCCACCCACCATCGAGGGATGGGAAATGCCGAGTTCCTCACAGGCTTCTCGGAAATACTCGACCATCCCCGTGGGGGTCCCGAAATACGCCAGACAGCCCCCGCTATCTAACAGAAGAACCTTGTCAAACAGGCGCAGCACCAAGGCCCCGGGCCGGTGCAACGAGGCAATCACGATCTTTTCCCGCGCCAGTGACCGCAGCGTCTCGGCCACATGTTCGGAATCCTTCGACGACAACCCGGAGATCGGTTCGTCGAACAAAAACACCTCCGCCCGGCTGCCCAGATCCAAGCCCAGATTCAAGCGGCTGCGCTCGCCCCCGGATAGCGTCTTTTCCCCGGCGGAGCCCACCCGCCGCCGCGCGATCGATTGCAATCCCAACTCGGCCAGCGCGCTATCCACCCGCCGCTCATGCTCCGCCAAGGATAGGCCAGGGCGGCGGATTGTCACCGCGTGGCGCAAATGCTCGCGCACCGTCAACTGCGGATTGAGCGCCTCCTCCTGGGGCATGTAGGCGATGAATGGCACCAAGCGCTCGCGGTGCTCATAGAGCTGGATGCCATTCATTTCCACCTTGCCACGGGTCGGTTCCAATTGCCCCGACAACACCGACAACAAGGTGCTCTTGCCACTCCCGCTCGGCCCGATGATGCACAACATCTCGCCGCGCCTCACCTCAAAGTTGATGTGATCCAAGGCCCGCGCCCCGGGCGCGAAATCATGGATCAAATCCTCCACCTGCAACGACTCAATCTGCGTCCGTTCCTCATCCAAAAATCCTTCGCGGAACCGGCAGCGCACCGCCTGGCTCCCGGACAAGCGGATCAACGAGCCATCCACCAACACCGCCGTGCCTTTCACCAATTGCCCGTCCACCGCAATCGACCCCTCGCTCTGCCTGACCTCTAACATCCCCTCGGCGCGCTCCGCGTCATAGCGAATGAACAACACCACCCGCGGCGCCAGCTTGGAGCCTAACAACAAATCCCCGGGCGCCAACGCCGCGGCATCGTTGGAAACCAGATATTCCTGCCGATCCCCCGCGAGGCGGAACCTGCGCCCGGATTGTGTGGCGCGGCGTCTCAGCTCGTTGATCGAGAAACTCACCCCGCCCGCATCGCCGAGCCGCTCATGATTGAGGCACGCCACCTTTTCCCCCCGCCGCAAGGGACCGTGGTTGCCCGCGTGCAAATTGGTATGCCGCAAGGCCTCCACCTCGGCGACCAGGCCGAAACTCACCCGCACCGCGCTCATTCGTCCGCGCATCCGCTCGGCTGTGAGCCCTCCCGGTCCCGCCTCCAAATAAATCGCCGGGGTATTGCCCGTGCGCTTCACATTCAGGAAAAACATCAAATCCTCATGGCTCAGCGTCCACCCCAGGACCACCAACGGTTGGCGTTCCCGCATCCGCAAAAACGCGCCGGTTTCCAGTGAGCGCCCGCGGATCCACAGCGGGGCCACCCCGGTGTTCCTTACCAACACCAACTCCCCGGTCCGGTACACCCGGAACTCCTGACCCTGCGCCACCGCCATCGGCGGCAACACCACATCCGCCCCCTCCCCACCAAAAACCACCCGCTCAAACGGCAACGACTCGTCGCCCGCTTCCCCGAGCATCTCCCGCAATATCGCCGCCCCATAATCCGGCCGCCCCAAGCGCCGCATGAATACATCAAAACTCGCCCGGCCCCGCTCCGACCTGCCGGACGCATCCACCAAGGTGAACAACTCCAAGCCCACCGCCAACTTGCCCGCATCATTCAAGGTCGCCTTCAACTCCGCGGAAATCCCCTGCAAGGGTCGCGGATTCCTCACCGCCCGCTGCAGGCGCCGCCGCAACCACCCGTGGTCCACCTCGGGAAACGCACTCCGCAGCAAATCCAAAATCATGTCCGCCTCCGCCGTGCTCAGTTGGTCGTCCAACGTCGCAAACGCCGCAAACGCATCCACCAACACCCCCACATGCGCGTCGGTGCCCGGTCGCAACGCCCGCAACCGCGCGATCCCGGGAATCCGCCGCAGCCATCCCCAGCGCATCCACTGCAGCGGGTTGAGCTTGCGATCCTTGCCGTGAAAGTGCCAGTCCACACGCCCATCCATGCCAGAGCTTGCGTCCCCCCGCAAGAACTCTGCAAAAAAGGGGTTTCCTTTTTGCCCACCGCGTTTACCATACGCCACCCCTTGCCGGGCTGCTTTGCCCATCCGCCATGTCCGAACAACCGAATCCCCCCCCCAGTTCCAACACCCCCAACCGCAGCAACGGCGACGCCGGCGGCTTCAATTGGCGTTTGCTGATTCTGCTGTCCGTGGCGACCCTCATCCTCGGGCTCGCCCTGTTCAATAATCCGCTGAGCAACAATCCGGCCAAGCCGCTCAGCTACTCGGAGTTTCGTGCCTGCTGGGATCAAGGCCGCGTCCTCGTCGACGACTTGAAACATCCCCTCAAAGTCATCACCACCGACACCTCCTACGATGCCGAAATCAACGGCTGGCTGGCCCCGGAACTCCAAAAATCCGAAACCTCCGAGGAGAAAACCTCGACCTTCCGCGTGCTCGTCAACCTCGACCTGCAAAAGGATGAAATCACCGCCATGCTCGGCGACAAGATCCATATCGAAGCCAGTCAGGAGCCCGCCCCGCCCGCCACCAGCGCCGAAACCTACGGCGAAACCCTCTCGCTCGCCGAGTTCCGCAAAGCCCTCGCCCTCGGCCAAATCCAAGCCACCGACGCCGCCAACCCGCTGCGTATCCGCACCACTCCCGGCACCTCCCAAGCCCTCATCATTGGCACGCGCAAGGTCATCACCAACCTCGTCACCAAGAAAAACCCCAAAGACGGCAAAGATCTGCTTCCCGAAGCGTTCAGCGTCAGCGTCTCCGTGCCGATCCTCAGCGACGACCTCAAACAACTCGTCAAGGACAAGGCCAAATATGAGCGCCACAAGGACTACCTCGGCGGTGCCATCATGACTTTTCTGCCGGTCCTGTTGATCCTGCTGCTGCTTTTCTTCCTGTTCCGCCAGCAAATGAAAAATGTTGGCCGCGGGGCCATGTCGTTTGGCAAGAGCAAGGCCCGCCTGCTCTCCCAAGACCGCGTCAAAGTCACCTTCAAGGACGTCGCCGGCATCCAGGAAGCCAAGGAGGAACTTTGCGAAATCGTCGATTTCCTGCGCGACCCGCGCAAATTCCAAAAACTCGGTGGCTCCATCCCCAAGGGCGTCCTCATGGTCGGCGCCCCCGGTACTGGCAAAACCCTTCTCGCCCGCGCCATCGCCGGTGAAGCCGATGTCCCGTTTTTCTCGATTTCCGGCTCGGACTTCGTCGAAATGTTCGTCGGGGTCGGTGCCTCCCGCGTCCGCGATATGTTCGAACAAGGCAAGAAACACGCGCCCTGCCTCATCTTCATCGATGAAATCGACGCCGTCGGCCGCCACCGCGGTCATGGCATGGGCGGCGGTCACGACGAACGCGAACAAACCCTCAACCAACTCCTCGTCGAAATGGACGGCTTCGATACCCAGGAAGGGGTCATCATCATCGCCGCTACCAACCGCCCCGACGTCCTCGACCCCGCCTTGCTCCGCCCCGGCCGCTTCGACCGCCAGGTCACCATCTCGCTGCCCGACGTCAATGGCCGCGAGGAAATCCTCCGCGTCCACGTCAAGAAAATCAAACTCGCCGCCGGCGTCGATCTCTCGAAAATCGCGCGTGGCACGCCCGGGTTTTCCGGCGCGGAACTGGCCAACCTGGTCAATGAAAGCGCCTTGCTGGCCGCCCGCCGCGGGCTGAGCGCCGTCACCCTCGAGGAAATGGAGGAAGCCCGCGACAAGGTCCGTTGGGGCCGCGAGCGCCGCTCGCTCGCCATGTCGGAAAAGGAACGCATCGGCACCGCCTGGCATGAGGCCGGTCATGCCTACCTCAACATGGTTTTGCCCCACACCCATCCGCTGCACAAGGTCACCATCATCCCCCGCGGCCCCTACCTCGGTGCCACCATGTATCTGCCCGATGGCGACAAATACTCGACCCAGAAAAAGGAAGCCCTCGCCAGCCTCATCGTCACCATGGGCGGCCGCATCGCCGAAGGCTTCCACAGCGAGGATGTCTCTAACGGTGCCGCCGGCGACATCCGCCAAGCCACCGCCCTCGCCCGCAACATGGTTTGCGAATGGGGCATGAGCGATAAACTCGGCATGGTCGAATACGGCGAAGGCGATGCCCCGATCTTCATCGGCCGCGGCGACACCGGCCGCCACCCGAACTATAGCGGCCACACCGCCAAACTCATCGACGAGGAAATCAAGTTCTTCATCGACGACGCCTTCCGCCAGGCCACCGAGATTCTAACGGCCGCCCGCGCCACCGTCGAGGTCATTGCCCTCGCCCTCCTCGAATACGAAACCCTCGATGCCTCCCACCTGCGCGACCTCATCGACTGCGGCGTCATGCGCAACCCGCCCAATGTCCCCAAACCGCCGCCCGTCCCTGAGGAACTGCGCAAAAAACCTGTCAAAAAACCCGCGGAAGAGAACCAGCCCGAAGGCCACGGCCCCATCCCCGGCGTGATCGGCGCTCCGGCCTGAGCCGGCCCCGATCCGCCAGCGCGCTTGCCCAAGTGTCGTTTCCATCAGGGGTCAGTGTCCCGGCGCGATGCCAGCGATTGAACAATTCTATTGACAGCTGCTATCACCGCTAGCAGATTGACGCGTGCCCCAGCTTCTCGTCAGAAACGTGGATGAATTTGTCGTCAATAACCTGCGCCGCAGAGCCGCTTTGCATGGGGTATCAGCCGAGGAGGAGCATCGCCGGATTCTGCGTGAGGCGCTCTTGCGGCCGGATGCCTGCCGCCAGACACTGATCGAATTCCTGCTCACCGACGATGGAGTTGCCGCCGCCGTGGAATTGGAAATTGACCGTCCTCGGAGCACCGAGGCGGCCCGCGATATCTCTTGGTAATGGCCTTTCTTCTCGACACCAATATTTTGTCCGAACTGCGCAAAGGCGTGAAGGCCGATGCCAAAGTCCGTCAATGGGCTGCAAGCACCCGCAGGCAACGGCATTTTGTGAGCGTCATTTCTCTCGGTGAGATCCGCAAGGGCATCGAGCGCCTCAAACCCAAGGATCCGCTCCAAGCTGCTATTCTCGAGCGCTGGCTTGACACCCTCAGGCGGGATTTCGGCAGAAACGTGTTGCCCTTCACCGATGATGTGGCCGATTGCTGGGGTTGTCTAACCGCCAGATCCCCGCTGGCCATCACCGATAGCTTGATCGCCGCCACCGCGCTCACCCACGGGCTTACCGTTGCCACCCGCAACGTGGCCGACTTCATCCCGTGTGGTGTTCCGGTACTCAATCCGTTCGCTTAACCCAATCTGCATTTTTGGGGAGGCGTCGCAGCACTCTGGTTCACTCGACCTGCGGGCGGGCCGCAGAACTATCCGATAGAACAGTCCGCGCACACTCCGGCAAACTTGCCTCTTGTCGCGGGCCTATTTCCTGAGACTCTCTGCGTGTGGAGTTGCAAGTCAATGAGATGCCCGGCGGACGTTTGGATGCCTTTCTGGCCGAGCGCCTCCCCGAGTTGTCGCGCACCCGCATCCAAACGCTCATCCGCGAGCAATACATCCAACTCAACGGCCAGCCCGCCAAACCCCGCGACCCCGTCAAACTCGGCGACCTCATCACCCTCGCCCTGCCCGAAGCGGTCCCACTCGATGCCGCCGCGCAAGACATCCCGCTCGACATCCTCTACGAAGACGACGACCTGCTCGTCCTCAACAAAGCCCCGGGCATGGTCGTGCACCCGGCCCCCGGCAACCCGGACGGCACCCTCGTCAACGCCTTGCTCCACCACTGCGAGGGGAAACTTTCCGGCATCGGCGGCGTCGAGCGCCCCGGCATCGTGCATCGCCTGGACAAGGATACGTCCGGATGCCTGGTGGTGGCCAAGTCCGACCCGGCCCACCAATCGCTGGTCGGCCAATTCGCCGGACGCTCGCTGGAAAAAATCTATCTGGCAGTGAGCCAGGGGATTCCGCGCCCGGAGAAAGACACGGTGTTCACCCACATCGGACGCCACCCGGTCAACCGCCAGAAAATGGCGGTGGTCAATCCACCCGGCGGCAAGGCGGCCATCACCGATTACGAGGTGCTCGCCGTCGATCCGGCGACCCTCACCGCCCTGGTGCTCTGCCACCTTCACACCGGTCGCACCCACCAAATCCGCGTCCACCTCCACCACCGCGGCGCTCCCCTCGTCGGTGACCCGATCTATGGCAAACCCAGCCCCACCTCCGCTCTAACCGGCCGCCTCATGCTTCACGCCTGGCGCCTCTCCTTCGACCACCCGCGCAGCGGTCAGCGCCTCCACCTGGCAGCCCCCATCCCGCCCGAATTCACTCCCTGGCTGCAACTGCCCGCCGCCGCGCCGTTCTTTATCTAACTTCTAACTATCAACCCATGACTTTCCCATGACCGACGACCTGCTCCCCGACCTGCTTGCCGCCGTCGCGCAACAACTCGTCTCGCCGCAAACCCCGTATGTCTCCGCCACCCTCACCCGGCTCGTTGCCGGCGGTTTGGAGGAGGCCGAGGCCACCTTGCAGATTGCCCTCTGCCTGGGCGGGGAAATGGACCAGGTCCTGCGCCACAAGCGCGGCTTTGACCAGGCGGCCTATCGCGCCGCCCTCGACGCCCTGCCCATGCCGGAGGATGCTGAAGGGCCGGGAGAATAGCCTCGACGCGGCGGCCCGGAAGTGCTCTAATCGAGACCTGCATGACCGACCCGACCACTGCCGCCGCCCGCATGGAATCCGCTGTCTGCTCCGTGGTGCGTGGTCATACCGATGTCGTGCGCCGGGTGCTGGCGTGCATGGTTTCCGGCGGACATGTTTTGTTAGAGGACTTTCCGGGAACCGGCAAGACCACGCTGGCCAAAGCCATCGCCAAGGCGATAGCCGGCACGGTTTTCAAGCGGGTGCAGTTCACGCCGGATTTGCTGCCGTCGGATATTCTGGGCATTTCGGTGTTTGATCCGCGGACCCAGGAGTTCCGCTTTCACGCGGGGCCGGTTTTCACCGATATTCTGTTAGCTGATGAGATCAACCGCGCCTCGCCGCGCACCCAAAGCGCCTTGCTGGAAGCCATGGGCGAGCGCCAAGCCACCATCGACGGCCAGCGCCACGCGCTGGACGGCTTGTTCTTTGTCATCGCCACCCAGAACCCGGTCGAGTTCCGCGGCACCTACCCGCTGCCGGAAGCCCAGATGGACCGCTTCGCCATGCAATGTTCGCTCGGCTACGTGAGCGCCGCCGAGGAGTCGGCGATTCTGGCCGCGCAGGCGGACGTCCATCCGCTCGACACCTTGGAAGCGGTGGTGACGCGCGAGGAGGTGCTGGCGCTGATGGCCGCCGCCAAACACGTGCGCTTCAGCCCCGAGTTGCGGGACTACGTGGTGGCCTTGGTGGGAGCCACCCGCGGCCGTCCGGAAATCCAACTTTCGGCCAGTCCGCGCGCGTCGCTGGCCTTGATGAAAGTTTCCCAGGCGATGGCCTTGTTTGAGGGCGGCGACTTTGTATCACCGGAAATCATCCAGAAAATGGCGGTGGACGTGATCGCCCATCGTTTGGTGTTAGAGCCGGAGGCGCGGTTTGGCGGTTTGAGCGCCCGCCAGATCGTCATGGATCTCATCGCCCAAACCCCGGTGCCGGTGTAAGCGCATCCTGCCATGAGCCACGCCCGGTCATCACCCGCCCGTCCCGTGCGCGTGCCGCACAGCGCCGCGTTCCTCCGCCTGTTGCACCGCGCGTATTTCCATGGCTCGGGCATCGGACATTATTTCATGCGCCGGGTGTGTCCGGCGGGAATCGGCCTGGCGGTGGTCCTTATGTTAGGCGGAGTGTTGGGTGTGGGCCAGCCCCGGCACTCGGTCTATGCCCTGTTTTCGCTGGCCTTCGGCATGGGTTTGTTAGCCCTGCCGTTGGCGTGGCTGCGGCGGGCGTCCCTCACCGTCAGCCGTGAACTCCCGCGCCATGGCACCGTCGGCACCCCCCTCCGCTACACCCTGCATGTGACCCATACCGGGCGCCACCGCCTGCGCCACGCCTGGCTGTTGGAAACCACGCCCGACGCGCGCCCCAGCCTGATGGAATTCAGCAGCCAGCGTGAGCCGGGCGAGGATGAGCGCAATGCGTTCGACCGGACCTTCATCTATTATCGCTGGCAGTGGCTGATGTCCCGCAAACGCTTGTTCGCCGGCGGCGCCGCGGCGCTGCCACTCGACCTCGTGGCCGGCGGCCAAGCCAAGGTCGGTGTGGAACTCACGCCCCGGCGCCGCGGGGTGATCCGCCTCAATGACCTGCGCGTTCTGCTGCCCGATCCCTTCTGCCTGCTCCAACGTTGCCGTAAAGTGCCGGCTCCGGCCGCCACCCTCACCGTGTTGCCACGGCGCTATCCCTTGCCGCCCATCGAATTGCCAGGCAACGCACGCTTCGAAATCGGCGGCGATGTGACCGGCAATTCCATTGGCAACTCCGGCGAATTCGTCGGTTTGCGCGACTACCGCCCGGGCGACCCGTTGCGCCAGATCCATTGGAAAAGTTGGGCGCGCACCGGCCGCCCGATCGTCAAGGAGTTGGAAGACACCTATTACCCCCGCTATGGCCTGGTGTTGGATACCTTTCCTGAAGCCGGCCCGGGGCCGCTGTTTGAAGATGGGATCTCGGTGGCGGCCTCATTTGCCGCGGCCATCACCACCGGGGAGTCATTGTTAGATCTGATGTTCATCAAGGACCAGGCCCACGTCGTGACCGCCGGACGCGGACTGGCCAAGGCGGAAAAACTTCTCGAGGTGCTTGCCGCCGTCGAACCGGAACCCGTGCCCGGATTCGAGACCTTGGCCCGGCTGGTCCTGCGTCATGGCGACGAACTCACCTCCTGCCTGGTCATCTTTGCCGGCTGGGATGAAACCCGTGCCGCCTTTTTACGCCAACTGGCGCGCGGCGGCATCACCTGCGCCGCCATTATCATCGGCCACGGCCCGCCCCCTGCCGCCATTCCCGGTCACTGGCTCGAGTGCGGATACCTCGCCCGCGACCTCCGGCGCCTGCCACGCCGCTTGTCCCTGCCGGTCTAACATCATTGCAACATCCCACCCACGCGCCGCCATTTTCCCGCACCATCCACCCCCCCGATTTTTGCTAGGTTCCGCGCTCCTGTTTTGGGGGGGGATGACCGGTCATGGCTGGCTGGGCCTGGTGCTGGCCATGATTGTGGAAGCCGCCCAGTGGACCCGCTTGCGCTGGGACTTCAATGAGGCCGCGTGGATCCGCGCCTGGCACCTGTGCGTAATTTCCAGCGTACTGGCCATCGTGTTCATCTGGATCGACGGCAATTCCTTCATGACGGTGCCGCTGCTGCTCGGTTGGCTGCCACTGCTGCTGTTGCCCATGCAGTTTGTCCAGGCGTTCGGCCTCCGCCCGCTGATGTCGGTGCGCACCTTTTCTTTCTTCACCAAAAAACAACGCGAACTCAATCATCGCCACGGTCTGGACCACGCCACCATTCACTTCAATTTCGGTTATGCCTATCTGCTCACGGTGCTGGTGGCGGCCACCCCGCTCGGCGAACGCGAGGACTCTCGCCTGTTTCTGCCCGGCCTGGTCATGCTCACCCTCTGGACGCTGCTCGGCGCCGGACGCTGCCGACGCACCCACACCGTCCTCTTGTTGCTGGTGGCCGGCGGCATCGCCGCGCTCGGGCAAATCACCCTGGCCAAGGCCTACAATTGGCTCAACTTTGGCGTTCTGGAAGGAAACCAGGATTTCCTCAGTCCCAACCACTATCGCACGGCCATCGGCCGCTTCGGCGAGATCAAACAATCCGCCCGCATCGTTTGGCGCGTGCGCCCGGCACCTCACAACCCGCCACCCACCCATTTGCGCAGCACCTGCTACAACCGCTATCGCGCCAGCCTTTGGAGCAACGTCATCCCCGCGGATCTGCCGGTCGCCGAAAACGATTTCAAACCCATCCTCCCGCTCAAGGCGCCCGACGCCACTGACTTCTATCCGCTGCGCCCCGATGCCGGCCAACAGGCGATCCGTGCCGCCCTGCCACGCTTTACGCTGCGGGGCGCCACCTCCGCCAACTCCCCGCTGCCCTTGCCGGGCAATGCCGCAAGCCTCCGCGACTTCGACGCCGACGCGCTGGAGTGCAACTCGCTGGGAACCGTTAGAATATTCCCGCGCCAACCCGTGATCAACGGCACGGTGATCTGGAACGACGACGCCACCCCGGAAACGCCGCCGCGGCCGGAACTCGATCTGGATGTGGACGACAGCGAGCGTGCCGCCTTGCGCCATGTTCTAACCGAACTGCGGCTCGCGGACCAACCCACCCTTGCCGCCAGGCTCGAGGTTGTCCGGCGGTTTTTCGCGGGCTTCCAATACACCCGCTACAACACCATCCAACCACCCGGCATCGGGAAAACCAACCAACCCAGCGCAATCTCCATTTTTCTAACAACATCGCGGCGCGGCCACTGCGAATATTTCGCGACCGCCGCCTGCCTGTTGCTGCGCGAGGCGGGCATCCCCACCCGCTATGCCGTCGGTTACGCGGTGCTGGAGCATGATGCCAAGCGCGACGAATGGGTCGTGCGCGGCCACCACGGCCACGCCTGGACCCGCGTTTGGGACAGGGACGCCAATCTGTGGATCGACTTCGATCCCACACCGGCCGCTTGGCTGGGTGTGGAAACCCGTGCGGGGCAGCCCCTGCAGTGGTTGATCGATGGGGTCCAGCGCATCCGCGAGGATTTCACCCTCTGGCGCAACCACCCGCGCCATCGCGTGATCCTCTCCACCCTTTTGTTAGCCGCCGGTGGGGCCGGGTTGGTGTTCCTGTCGCGCCGCTTGTGGCGCTCCAAGCGCAGCCCGGCGCCTGCCGTGAGCGCCCGGCGCCTGGCCACCGCCGCGGGTTGCGGCACCCCGCTCCACCAACTGGAACATCCGGCGTCCAAACTCCTGCCCCCCCGCCTGCCTGGCCAACCCTTCTGCGCCTGGCTCAGCGGCCTGCGCCCCCACCTCCCGGACCCCGGGGCACTCGACGAGGCCATTCGCCTCCATCAGCGGCTCCGTTTTGATCCGGCTCCGCCCGCAGCATCCGCCACCGGGCGGCTCGCCGATCTAACGAAACTCATCAAGGCCGCCCTGTCTGCAGGTCGTCGCGACGCACCGTAGGCGCATTCGTTAGATTGCGATATGGCGCATTCCAACGCCGCCTCAATTCCTGTCGTTTCTTCGCACCGGAGATGCAAAAGAGAAGACGAGGACAAGAATGTCCCCGCTCCTTAAGGAGTAACGACATTCCTGTCGTTTCTTCGCACCGGAGATGCAAAAGAGAAGACGCGGACAAGAATGTCCCCGCTCCTTAAGGAGTAACGACATTCCTGTCGTTTCTTCGCACCGGAGATGCAAAAGAGAAGACGAGGACAAGAATGTCCCCGCTCCTTAAGCGTCCGCCCGTGCTGTCACCCGCGCGCCTGTGTGGAGTTGCATCGAGGCTTGCCCAGCGGTCCGATCCATGCATGATCGATGCCGATGAGCGATTGGAATTTCATGACTGTGATCATTGTGATCGGCGTGTTTGCGCTGTGGAAGCTGGAACTGGCCGCCACCTTGCTCAACCTCAAGAGCTTCCCCGCCAGCGTCCCGCCGGACCTCGCCGACCTCATGAGCGCCGAAAAGCTCGACAAGGCGCGCGACTACCTGCGCGTCAACGCCCGCTTCGGCATCCTGCAATCGAGTTTCTCACTGACCGTGTTGCTGCTGTTCTGGGGCCTTGGCGGCTTCGCTTGGCTCGACGGGTTGGCACGCGCGTGGACCTCCTCGGAGTTGACCGCGGGGCTGGTTTTCCTTTCCTTGTTAGCCATGGGGCAAAGCCTGCTCGGCCTGCCCTTTGATGTGTACGACACCTTTGTCATCGAGCAGGGCTTCGGCTTCAACCGCGCCACGCCGCGCACCTTCATTCTCGACCGCCTCAAGGGCTTGCTGCTGGCCGCCGTGCTCGGCCTGCCGTTGCTGGCCGCCGTGTTGTGGATTTTTGGCAACATCGCCCACGCCTGGCTGTGGGCCTGGGCGGTGGTGACCACCTTCCAACTCATTCTAACCTATCTTGCGCCGTCGTGGATTCTGCCGCTCTTCAACAAGTTCACCCCGATGCCGGAGGGTGAACTCAAACTGGCGATCGAGGCGCTGGGCGAACGCTGCCAGTTCCCCTTGTCAGGCGTGTTTGTCATGGACGGCTCGAAGCGCTCGACCAAGGCCAACGCCTTCTTCACCGGCCTGGGCAAACGCAAGAAAATCGCGCTCTTCGACACCTTGCTGGAAAAAAGCAGCACCGACGAGTTGCTCGGCGTGCTGGCCCATGAGATCGGCCACTTCCGCTGCGGCCACATCAAACAACGGCTCGCAGTGGGCGTCCTGCAAAGCGCCGTTATCTTCTTTCTGTTAGGCTTGGCCACCGCCCCGCATGGCGCCTTCGCCCGCGTCCTCTTCGATGCCTTCGGTGTGCCCACCATCTCGCCCCATGTCGGGCTCGTCCTCTTCATGATCCTGCTCGAACCCGTCAGCAAGTTGTTAGGCGCGCTCGCCAACGCATGGTCGCGCAAGCACGAGTTCGAGGCCGACGCCTATGCCGCCAAGGTCACCGGCAACGGCGGCGCCCTCGGCGAGGCGCTCAAGAAACTCTCCGTCGATCACCTGTCGCACCCCGCCCCAGCTGCCTTGCGGGTGTGGCTGGATTATTCGCATCCACCGCTGCTGCAACGCCTCGCCGCGTTGCGCAAAGCGCCGTAAGCGGTGTTTTGGCCATCATCAAGGATTTCTTCCGCGACGGATCCAATACTATTGCATCAAGAAACTCTCCGTCGATCACAGACCGCCGCTCACGGTCCCATCCGCCACGCGGAAACGCGCGATGGCCGTCACGGACGGCGTCTCCTCGAGCCAGTCGAGATGGGTGGTGGTGATCCATTTCTGCGCCACCGCGGGCACTTGGTTCATCAGCGCGTTGCGGCGGCCGGGGTCGAGTTCGCCGAAGATGTCATCCATCAGATAGATCGGATGCCGGCCGTGGCGTTGTTCGAGGAGTTGGCCTTGGGCGAGTTTGAGTGCCAGGGCGATGGTGCGCAGTTGGCCTTCACTGGCAAAATCGCCGGCGGGTTGGCCGTGGAGCCGCAGCCCGAGGTCGTCGCGATGCGGACCCACGACCGCCTGGCGCAGGCGCGATTCGCGCTCGCGGGCTTGGCTCATGGCCTCGCGCAAATCCGGACCGCTGGCGGGAAGATAGTGCAGGGTGAGGGCTTCCTCGGTGCCGCTGATATTGCCTTGGGCCGCGGCGGTGAGCGGGCCGAGTTGCGCCACAAAGCGCGTCCGCGCTTCCATCAAGTGGCTGCCGCTGGTCACCAGGATTTCCTCGTAGGCCAACATTTCGGCATCCCGCGGACGGCCATCCTTGAGTAACAAGTTTTTCGCCCGCAGCGCGCGGCGGTAGCGCGACCAGGCGCGGCGGTAGTCGGGGTCGAGTTGGGTGCCGAGGAAGTCGAGATAGCGCCGGCGCTCTTCACCGGGGCCGCGGATGAGGTCGAGGTCCTCATTGCCCATCCAGACGACCAGGCCGCCGTCACTGAGGTAGCTGCCTTGGCTCGGGCGCGGGTCAGCGTCCACTTTGAGTTTCAGGCCGTTGCGGGAGGCACGCACCTGGCGGTCTTGCTGCCATGGGTCGCCCGCCACGCCGAAGCCATCGCAGCCGCGGCGCACCAGCGTGGCCAGGCGCCGGCTGCGCGGCGACTGGAGTCTGATCAACACGCAGAGGGCCTCCAGGATTGAGGTTTTACCTTGGGCGTTGTTGCCGACAAACACGGCTCCCGCCGCCGGCACCTCAATGGCCAGCGACTCAAAGCAGCGGAAGTTCAGCAACCGGAGGGAGTGGAGCACGGGCTCATGCGTAGCGCGAACGCCGCCGCTTTGGAAGCGCGATCCTGTGGAAAGGCCGCTGATCCTTTGCCTAGGGGTGGGCCGCGCGGAGCAATTCACCGAATTTTTTACGTTCGCAAGGCAGCAGGGAATTCCACGGCAGGCCGGTGAGGCGCGGATCCTCCCTGTCGATGCGGCCATTGAGCGCTTGGATGGTTAGATACGCCGCCTGGTATCCCGGGGAGAGTTTGGCGGGGTCCAATGGCAGACGGTCCAGCGTGGCCGCCGCCTGGGTGGCTTGGTTGTCACACAGGTAGGCGGTGGCCAGCACGCATTGGATGGGCACTTCCTTGGGAAACCCCTTGGCCAGATGTTCCATGGCCACCAGTACCGTCTTGGGTTCGAGCAACTGGTTGAGGCAGGCAAGGTAGGCCAGTTGGGTGATCAACACCGGATTGTTGGATTCAAAAGGCAGATAGATCGCGCAAATTTCCAGCAGGATCTTGTCCTTGCCCTGCCGCGCCAGCGAAGTGAGCAACGGTTTGAGATCCGTGTAGAGCGGCAGCGGGCCGCGCCCGCAGCGGATGGCCTCCACCAGCGCCTGCTCGGCCTCTTTATCCATCGCCGCGCCCCGCGCGATCCGGTGGAGCGTGAGAAAGGCGTCCGCCCGCGGGCTGGATTTCGCCTCGCCTCTGGCCTCGCTCCAGGCCAGGACCTGGGCCGGGCCATCGCCGGTTTTTGCCGCCGCCATCGCACGGTGGGCCAGTTCCTCGAACTTCGGCAGCAGCTTGCCGTGCGAATCTAACAATGGAGCCGCCTGCGGCCATGCGCCGCTGCGTTCGATGGCCTCGAGGAGTTGTGGCAACAACCCCGGATGCTGTTCAAGCCGTGCCAGCGGGAAAGTTTCCAGGAGCAGTTGATAGAGTCCGAGATCACCGAGGAAACGGGCCAGGGCTTCCGGGTCACGGTCTTTCCAGTTGCGGATGGCGTCCTCGACCAGCGTCGCGCGTTTGGAGTCGTGGGTGGCATAATCCAACCGCACCAGCATCAAGGCCGCGCGGGCCGCCTGACCGGATGGCGGGTTCTCTAACCGTTTGCGGAGCGGCTCCAGCGGGGTTGGCTGCAAGGCTGCCACCGGGATGGCCTCGAGCAGGTCCAGCCAATCGGCGAAGTTCTCACCGATGGCCGGAAAGTCACTGGCAAGCCTGCGTTGGGCTTCGTCGTACCCTTCAGGTTTGCCGCTGCCAATCAGGATCCGGATCAAGCGCTGGTCCACCGCCTGGCTGCGTGCCTCCTTGGGCAGCGCCAGCAGCACCAAGGTCGCCTCTTTGAAGCGGCGCTCCGCAATCATGCGATCGGCAAACACCGTGACAAAGCGCAGATCCGTGCGGCACGGGTCCGGCAGCAGGCTCCAGGCCTGGGTGAGCAACCCGAGGGGCACCTCCTGGGCGATACCGCGAAAGGCGGTCAAGCGATCCGCATCGGTACTTTGCGGATGGGACAACAGGGCGCGGGCAATCTCATTGTGCCACGGGTCACGCAGGGAGGCGGTCGCCTTTTCCAGAATCCGGTATGCCTCGATGCAGGAATCGTTGGCTCGCAGCACGGTCAGTGAGAGATCGCGCGCGTCCTGCATGCTCGACGCCGCCACCGCCGCCTGTGCCGCCTGCAAATTCCGTTCCATCCGCCAGACTTTGAACCGTTGGAATGGGCCACTCACGGCAAGGAAGCCGACCGCCGCCACCCCTGCCAACAGAATCAGGCCGCGGGCCCAGGCCTGGAGATTGGCCCAGCAGTCATGGATGGCTTCGAGTAAATTGCGGATCATGGAGTGAAAAACATGATGGGAGCGCACGAATCCTGCCACGGGTGCGCCCGGAATGCAAAGATTTGTGAGA
Source organism: Akkermansiaceae bacterium (assembly GCA_903826205.1). Classification (GTDB taxonomy): domain Bacteria; phylum Verrucomicrobiota; class Verrucomicrobiia; order Verrucomicrobiales; family Akkermansiaceae; genus Luteolibacter. Next base: position 14,146 of record CAIKDP010000025.1, on the reverse strand, counting down.
GCAGGGTAGGGGATCCGCGTTGAAGGCGTGTCTTTACGGGCAAGGACGAGGCTGCGGCAGGATGATAAAGAGGCATTTTGCAGGTCTGCACATCCTGCCCTGCAAAAATTGCAAATTAACCCTTGCAGAGGGAGGGGGAATAGGGTTGCTTGCGGCATCTGAAACCCACCGCATAGAGATATGCATCCCCGGTTCGTCTAACAGAAAGCCGCCGTATGGTTGTTATTGCATGAAAATCATCCGCAATCCGTTCGTTGCCGCGTCTCGTGAAGTATGGATCGTTAAAGCCGGCGCAGCCGTCGGCAGCCGTCGGAAGGGCGTCAAGCAACGTCGTGTGGCGTTGCGGCGGGGACCTTTGCTTTCGCTCGCCGCGCTCACCCTGCTCGGGTCGCCGGGGGCGATGGCGGCCGATATTTACTGGGATGGTTCCGGCACTGGCTGGGATACGGTTGGCTCATGGTCCACGGCCGGCGGGGCAACCACGCCCGATCCCGGAGCCGTGCCCGGCAGCGCGGACATCGCGCTGTTTAACATATCCACGGTCAACACGGCGCAAACCGTGAGTCTGAATGCGGCGCAAAGCGCGCTGGGCTTGTCATTCACCAGCAGCGGCACGCTGGTGTTACAAGGTGGCGGCACCAACCGGACGCTCACCCTGGCCGGCAGCGGCATCACCAAGTCCGGCACGGGCGCGGTCACCATCGGATCCGTCACGACCGGCCAGCAAGTGGCGCTGGCACTCAGCGCCAGCCAGACCTGGGCCAATAACGACAACACCGCGGCGCTCAATATCTTGAACGGCGTGGCTGCCAGCACTGCCACGTCGCGCACGCTCACTCTCAGCGGCACCAGCACGGCATCTAACACAATCAGCGGAATCATCGCCAACAATGGCAGCGGGGTGTTGAGCCTGGCCAAGTCGGGTGCGGGAACCTGGGTGCTCTCCGGGGCCAACACCTACACCGGCACGACCAGTATCAGCGCCGGCCTGCTGAAACTCGGGAATGCCAGCGCGCTGGGATCCACCACGGGTGGCACGACCCTCAGCGGCGGCACCTTGGACCTCAACGGACAGAGCATCGGTGCCGAGACAATCACCTTCAGCAGCACTTCCGCGCTGCTCAACAACAGCGGGACAGCCGCCAGTCTGAGCGGCAGGATCAGCAGTTTGCGGTCTTCCTCCACCATGGGCGGCACCGGCGATCTCACGCTGAGCGGGGTGATTTCCAGCAGCGGCACCAGCACCACCGCCTGGAGCAAAGTCGGCACGGGCAAGCTGACCTTGAGCGGTGCCAATACCTATAGCCGCGCTTTGACCATCACTGCGGGTGTCGTCAATATTCAACATGCCACCGCGTTGGGGAATGCCACCGGTGGCACCACGGTCAACGCGGGCGCGGCTTTGGAGATCCAGGGCGGCATCACGGTGGGAGCGGAAGCACTCACCCTCAATGGCACAGGCCTCAGCGCCGCCGGCGCGCTGCACAACATCAGCGGGACCAACATTTTCGGCGGCCTGGTCAGGCTTGGCAGCGCCACCCGCATCAATTCGGACGCCGGCACCCTGACGCTGAGCAACGCGGGCACCATCGCCGGCACCTACAACCTAACGCTGGGCGGTGCGGGCAATACCACCATCAACAGCATCATTGGCACCGGCACCGGCAACCTCGTCATGGATGGGACAGGCCTCCTGACGCTGGGGGGCGCCAACACCTACACCGGGGTGACGACCTTCACCGACGGCATTCTGTCGGTGGCCACCATCGGCAATGGCACGGTGGCCGGCAATCTCGGCAAGGCGACCAACGCGGCGGCCAACCTCGTGTTCAATGGCGGCACGCTGCGCTACACCGGCGCGAACGCCACCACCGACCGCAACTTCACCATCAATTCCGGCAAGGTGGCCACCTTCGAGGTGACGGCTAACAATCTACCGATTTCCGGGGCGAGCCCGGCGGGCACCGGCGGCCTTGCCAAGACCGGCGCGGGCACCCTCACTCTAACCGCCAGCCAGCTTTACAGCGGCGCGACGACCGTCAGCGCGGGCACGCTGGCCCTCGGCGGGGCCGGTGCCATCGCGGATGCTTCCGCCGTGACTGTCTCGGCCGGCACCTTCGACATCTCCGCCATCACCGCCAGCGGGGAAACCATCGGCTCGCTGACGGGGGCCGGCGGCTCGTCGGTCGTGCTCGGCGCGAAAAAACTCACCACCGGCGATGCCAGCGACACCGGCTTTGCCGGGGTGCTCTCCGGTGCCGGCGGCTCTCTAACAAAAACGGGTGCCGGCACGCTGACCCTCTCCGGCAGCAACACCTACACCGGCGGCACGACCCTCACCACCGGCGCGCTAAGCGTGGCCGCGTCGTCCGCGCTGGGTCTTGAATCCAACATTCTAACCATCGGCAGCGGAGCGACCCTCAAGGCGGGCGATTCCTTCAGCACGTCGCGAGCCACCACGCTGGGGGGTGTCGGTGCCGGTGTGGGCGGCACCATCGAGGTGGCGGCTGGCAAGACTTTGGACTACACATCCGGTTCGAGCCTGAGCGGCAGTGGCAGTTTGATCAAGACGGGTGCGGGCACGTTGTTTCTTGAAGGCACCAATCCCTTCACCGGCGGACTCTACATCCAGGCGGGCACGCTCGCCGCCAACAGCCAGGAGGCCCTCGGCGCGGTACCGTCGGCTGGCAGCTCACTTTATGGTCTGCACCTTTACGATGGCGCGACCTTCCAGATCCAGGTCGGGTCGTGGGCGACCTATCGGCAGTTGGAGTTGCTGGGCAACTTGGTCGGTTCGGGCGGCGTGGCCAAAGTCGATGTCTCCAACAATTTCACCCACCAACGCAACGGGTTGGTCACCGGTGCGGGTAAACTGGATCTGGTCGGCACCGGCACCCTGATTCTAACCGGTGCCAACACCTACAGCGGCGGCACGCTCATTGAGAACGGCGTGTTGCAGGTCAATAACGGCAGTAGCGGCAGCGCCACCGGGACCGGCGCGGTGACCGTGGCCAATGGCGGCACGCTGAGTGGCTTGCCGACCGCCCCCGGGTATCCGGGGATGTCAGGATCCGTCTCGGGTACGGTGACCCTGCAGAGTGGCGGACGATTGTTGGCCGGTAGCGGCACCACCCTGACTCTCGGTGGACTGAGCCTGGGTGGAGGAGCGCTGGGGACCTTCCAACTCGGCTCGCTGACCGCCACGAGCCTGGTCAACGTCACCGGCAGCAACTTGTTCACCCTGCCGGGCTCCGGCATCTCCACGCTCGACATCGTCAACACCGGCGCGATGGGCGTCGGGACCTATCACTTGTTTGACTACGCCGGGACCGCCCTTTCGGGTATCTCCAATCTGGCCCTGGCCAGCACCCATAGCGGCTTGTTCAACCTTAGCCTGGTCAATAACACCAGCAACACCTCGATCGACCTCGACGTCACCGCCATCACCCAGCAATGGAAAAAGGGTGGCTCTAACACCAACTGGAGCACGGCGGGCAACTGGTGGACCAGCGGGGTGCCCGACGGCGTGGGTGCGGCGGCCTTGTTCCTCAACAACAACAGCACCGCTGGCTTTGGAACTGCCGAGGCGGTCACGCTCGATGGCAACAAGACGGTCGGTTCGATCATTTTGCAAAACACCGGCACCGCCTTCACGATCGGCTCGTCCGGACAGACCTTGACCCTGGATGATAACGGCACGCTCGCCACCATCAACGTGCTCGGTGCCCCGGTCGCGGCCAATCACGTCATCAGCGCGCCGCTCGCCCTGGCCGACAATTTGACAGTCAATGTTGCCGCCGGCACCTCCGGTTTGGACCTTGGCGGCGCGATCAGCGGGAGTGGCAAAACCCTGACAAAAACAGGCTCCGGCCCGCTGACCTTGAGCGGCTCCGCGGCCAACACCTACAGCGGCTTGACGGAAGTGGCCGGCGGCACCCTCAATCTGAACAAGACGGCCGGCGTCAATGCCATCGGTTCCGGGGGGGTGCAAATCAACTCTAACACGACAGCCGTCCTGCTGGCATCCCACCAGATTGCGGATGGCGCGACGGTCATCGTCAATGGCACCCTTGCCCTTGGCACCTATTCTGAAACGATTGCCATGTTGGCGGGCGGGGGCGCGGTAACCACCGGCAGCGGCGGCGTGCTGACCCTCAGCAGTGCCGCGGATTCGACTTTCCTCGGGATCATCAGCGGGGCGGGCGGCCTCGCCAAGGCCGGCAGCGGCACCTTGACGCTGAATGGCACCAACACTTACACCGGCGGCACCGCCATTAATGCGGGCATCCTGCAGGTGGGTGCGGATCGCAATTTGGGTGGTCCCACCGCCAATCTCACGCTGGGTGGCGGCACCCTCGCGTTTTCAGCCGGCTTCACCAGTGAGCGGAATCTAACGCTCAACAGTGGCGGCGGCACCCTTGATAACTCCGGCAACAGCGTCACCTTGACCGGCCTGATCAGCGGCAGCGGGGCCTTGACCAAGACCGGCACCGGCACCGTGCTGCTCACCTCTGCCAACAGTTACACCGGCGCCACCACCATCAGCAATGGGATCCTGCAGATCAGCAACGCCTCCGCGCTGGGCACCACCGGCGCGGGCACCACAATCCACGCGGGCGGAGAGCTTGAACTCTCCGGCGATGGCATCGTGCTCAACGAGGCCATTACCCTCCATGGCGGCTCATTCTGCAACGGGGGCGGTACTAACACCTACAGCGGTGCCCTGACTCTGACGGCAAATTCCGTGCTCGATGCCGATTCGACCAAGCTCATCATCACCAGTGGCATCAGCCAGAGTGGCGCAAGCTATGGGCTGACCAAGGATGGTCCCGGCGCGGTCGAGCTCAGAGGGACCAACACCTACACCGGTGAGACCCATGTGCTGGCTGGTACTTTGAGCCTGTCCAACGGCGCGGCGATTGTTGATACCGGTGCGGTGATCCTGCACAACGTGGCGGGCACGACTTTGGAACTCAACACCAGTGAAACCATCGGCTCGCTCTCGGGTGGTGGCGCCAGCGGCGGCAATGTGTCCCTTGGCTCCTGCACCCTCACCACCGGCAATGCCAGCGACACCAGCTTCGGCGGCGTCATCAGCGGCAGCGGTTTCCTGGTCAAGGCCGGCTCCGGCACACTGACCCTCTCCGGCAGCAACACCTACACCGGTGGCACAACCCTCACCGCCGGCGCGCTGAGCGTGGCGGCTTCCTCCGCGCTGGGTCTTGAATCTAACGATCTAACCATCGGCGGCGGGGCGACCCTGAAGGCCGGCGATTCCTTCAGCACATCGCGAGCGACCACGCTGGGAGGAACGGGTGGCGCGACCTCTGGCGGCACCTTCGAGGTGGCGACTGGCAAGACTCTGGCCTACTCGTCCAGTTCGGTCATCAGCGGCAGCGGCAGTCTGATCAAGACGGGCGCGGGCGCGCTGGCCATCGGCGGGGTGGATAGCTATACCGGCGGCACCTACATCACGGCTGGCACGCTCGTGGTCAACAGCGGGACCGCCCTCGGGCCACTCCCGACCCTGGGCACCGCCAACTATGCCGTCCACATCTCAGACGGAGCGACCATCCAACTGGCGAGCAATTCCTGGTCGACCAACCGGAAGCTCGAATTGGTGGGCGGCACGGCCAATGTGGACGTCACCGCTGGCATCAGCATCGTGCGCAATGGCGCGATCTATGGCGATGGAGCGATGAACTTGATGGGTTACGGCACGTTGATCATCAATAACAACGGCAGTAATGCGAACACCTATGCCGGGGTGACCCTCATTGCCAACGGTGTGTTGCAGGTGAACAATACCGGCGGCAGTGCGACCGGCGCCGGCGCGGTGACCGTCATGAGCGGCGGCACCCTCAGCGGCTTGACGGCCCAAGGCGGGGCCACCGGTACCACGGGCTCCATTGCCGGGACCGTTGAAATTCAGAACGCCGCCAAGTTGTTGACGCTCAGCGGCGGCACCCTGACGCTGGGTGGCCTCACGCTGGATGCGGGGTCACTCGGCACTTTCCAGTTAGGTGCGCCGACCTCCACCAGTCTGGTCAAGGTCACCGGCAGCAACTTGTTCACCCTGCCGGGCTCCGGCACTTCGACCATCAACATCGTCAACACCGGCGCGATGGGAACCGGGACCTACCACCTGTTTGACTACACCGGCACCGCTGTCACCGATCTCTCGACTCTGGCCCTGGCCAATCTGCAAAGCGGCCTCTTCAATCTCAGCCTGGTCAACAACACGGTCAACACCTCGATCGACCTCGATGTCTCCGCCATCACCCAGCAGTGGAAAAAAGGTGGCTCTAACACCAACTGGAGCACGGCTGGCAACTGGTGGACCAGCGTGATCCCGAATGCCGCGGGCGCGGCTGCGGCCTTCATCGATAACAATTCGTCAGGCGGCGGGACGGCTTTCGCAGCCACCGAATCGGTCACCCTCGATGCCAGCAAGACCGTCGGCACCCTCGCTTTTCAAAACACCGGCACGGCCTTCACGCTCAGCGCCTCGTCCGGCCAGACCTTGATTTTGGACAACAACGGCGTGGATGCCAGCATCCAGGTCTTGAGTGCCCCGGCCACGGCGAATCATCTGATCAGCGCGCCGCTGAGCCTCCTCGATGATGTGACCGTCGATGTCGGCGCCGGTAGCCACGGCTTGATCCTCAGCGGCGTGATCAGCGGCGACCAAGCCGTGACCAAAACCGGCGCCGGCCCGCTGACCCTGGGCGGAACCGCCGCCAATACATACGGCGGCGTGACCGAGGTGGCCGCCGGGACCCTCAGTCTCAACAAGACGGCCGGCGTCGATGCCATCGGTTCCGGCGGTTTGCAGATCGATTCCGGTGCGACCGTGACGTGGCTGGCATCCAACCAAATCGCCGATGCCGCAAGCGTGACGGTCAACGGCACACTCGACTTGGGTGTCTTTTCCGAAACGTTCGCCGGCTTGGGCGGCGGCGGTGCGGTGACCCTCGGTAGTGGCGGCCTGTTGACCCTCAACGGCGACACGGATTCGACGTTCCTCGGCAGCATCAGCGGCGCGGGTGGTATCGCCAAGGCCGGTGCCGGCACCCTGACCCTCAACGGCGTCAATGCCTACACGGGCGGCACGGCGCTCAACGCTGGCACCTTGCAGGTGGGCGAGGATGTCAATTTGGGCGGTACGGCCTCCAATCTCACCTTTGACGGCGGCACGCTCGCGTTCTCGGGCAGTTTCACCAGCGCCCGCAACATCCTTCTCAACAGCGGCGGCGGCACCCTCGACAGCCGCGGTAGCGGCGTTACTCTAACCGGCGTGATCAGCGGCACCGGTTCTCTAACCAAGGACGGCACCGGCACCGTGGCACTCAACACCGCCAACAGCTACACCGGCGCGACGGTCATCAGCTATGGCATCCTGCGGATCGGTAACGCCGCCGCGCTGGGGACCAGCGGCGCGGGCACCACCATCCACGCAGGCGGCGAACTCGAACTCAACGGCAACGGCCTCACACTCAACGAGGCCCTCACCCTCAATGGCGGCTCATTGTGCAACTGCTTTGGAAACAACACCTATGGCGGAACTCTAACGCTAACGAACCATTCCACACTCGATGCGGATGCCGGCATGCTGAGCATCACCAGCGCGATTGGCGAGAGTGGCGGCGCCTTCGGCTTGATCAAGAACGGCCCCGGCACGGTCGAGTTGAAGGGCGCCAGCACCTACACCGGATCCACCACCGTGCAGGCCGGCACCTTGAGCCTGTTCAATGGTGCGGCTATCTCTAACAGCGGGGCGGTGGTCCTGCTCGACGTGGCGGGCGCGACCTTGCAACTCAACGCCAGTGAGACCATTGGCTCGCTCGCCGGCGGCGGCTCCACCGGTGGCAATGTGGTGCTCGGCTCTACCACCCTCACCACCGGCGATGCCAGTGACACGAGCTTCAGTGGCGTGATCAGCGGCAGCGGGGGATTCCTCATCAAGACCGGAACCGGCACCATGACCCTCTCCGGCAGCAACACCTACACCGGTGGCACGACCCTCAGCGCCGGCGCATTGAGAGTGGCGAATTCCTCCGCGTTGGGCCTTGAATCCAACATTCTAACCATCGGTGGCGGGGCCACCCTCAAGGCGTCCGATTCCTTCTCCACCTCGCGCGCCACCACACTGGGGGGAGCGGGTTCCGGTGTGGGCGGCACCATCGAGGTGGCCGCCGGCAAGACCTTGGACTACGCATCCGGCTCGGGCCTCAGCGGCAGCGGCAGTTTGATCAAGACGGGCGCGGGCACGCTGATGCTTGAAGGGACCAATCCCTTCACCGGAGGACTTTACATCCAGGCCGGCACGCTCGCTGCCAATAGCCAGGAAGCCCTCGGCGCGGTGCCATCGGCAGGCAGCCCGCTCTATGGCCTGCACCTGTATGATGGCGCAACCTTCCAGACCCAGGTCGGATCGTGGTCAACCTATCGGCAGTTGGAGTTGGTGGGCAACTTGGTTGGCACGGGAGGCGTGGCCAAAGTCGACGTCACCGGCAGCAACACCCACCAGCGCGACGGCGTGATTTCCGGCGCCGGCAAACTGGTTCTGGTTGGCACCGGGACGTTGGTTCTAACCGCTGCCAACACCTACACCGGCGGCACCCTCATTGGCAACGGCGCGTTGCAGGTGGCCAACACCAGCGGCAGCAGCGCCACCGGCACCGGCGCGGTGACCGTGGCCAACGGCGGCACCCTGAAAGGCAGTGCCACGGCCAGCTCGGGCTTTATCACGGGCACGGTGGGCCTCCAGAGCGGGGGTACGTTGTCGGCGTCCAGTGGCGCCACCCTGACGCTGGGCGGACTCACCCTGGGGGCGGGTTCGCTCGGCACCTTCCAGCTCGGCGCACTGACGGCCACCAGCATGGTCGCCATCACCGGTTCCAATGCCTTCATTCTGCCGAGCTCGAGCACTTCGACGCTCAGCATCGTCAACGCCGGCGCGATGGGTGTGGGGACCTACCGGCTGTTTGACTACACCGGCACCGCGTTCACCGATATTTCGACCCTGGCCCTGGCCGACGCCCATAGCGGCTTGTTCAATTTGAGCCTGGTCAACAACACCGGCAACACCTCCATCGATCTCAGCGTCACCGCCATCACCCAGCAGTGGAAAAAGGGGGGATCTAACACCAACTGGGGCAATGCGGCCAACTGGTGGGCCGGCACCGTGCCGGATGGCAGCGGGGCGAATGTGCTGTTCCTCAATAACAATGGCACCGCAGGGTTTTCCAGTGCGGAAGCGGTCACGCTCGACGCCAGCAGGACTGCCGGCACCATCGTCTTTCAAAACACCACCACCGCTTTCACCCTCAGCGCCTCCTCCGGGCAGACCCTCACCTTGAATAATAACGGGGTCAATGCCAGCATCCAGGTTCTCAGCGCCCCGGCCGCGGCGAACCACGTGATGAGCGCATCGCTCATTCTGGCTGATAATCTAACGGTCGATATCGCCGCGGGCGGCTTCGGCCTGGACCTCGGCGGCACCCTCAGCGGCATCGATCAAACCCTCACCAAGACCGGCGCAGGTCCGTTGACCTTGAGCGGCACCGCGGCCAATACCTACTCCGGCCTAACGGAAGTCGCCGACGGATCCCTCAACCTGAACAAGACGGCCGGCGTCAATGCCATCGGTGCCGGCGGCTTGCGAATCGCCTCCGGCGCGACTGTGACGTTGCTGGGCTCCCATCAGATTGCGGATGGCGCAACCGTCACCGTCAATGGCACCCTCGACCTTGGCACCTATTCCGAAACCATCGCCGTTCTGGCGGGCGGCGGCGCGGTGACCACCGGCAGTGGCGGCGTGCTCACCCTCAGCAGTGCCACGGATGCGACTTTTCTCGGCATCCTCAGCGGAGCAGGCGGCCTGGCCAAGGACGGCAGCGGCACCCTGACCTTGAATGGCACCAACACCTACACCGGCGGCACGGCCATCCATGCCGGCACTTTGCGCGTCGGTGCGGATCACAATTTGGGCGGCGACGGTGACGTCACCTTTGACGGTGGCGCGCTCCTCTTCTCGGGCGGCTTCACCAGCGCCCGGAATCTAACACTCAACAGCGGCGGCGGCACCCTCGACACCAATGGCAACGCCATCACCGTGACGGGCGTGATCGGCGGCAGCGGGGCGCTAACAAAAAACGGCGGCGGCACCCTGACGTTGTCCGGCACCAACACCTACACCGGCGCGACCACCCTCAACGGTGGCGTGCTGGGCATTGCCAGCAACGCCAACCTCGGCACCGTGGCCACGGGCGCGTCCCTCTATCTGAACGGCGGCGGCACCCTGCGGGCGACCGCCGGCATCGCGCTCGACAACAGCGGTTCCAACAGCCGCAACATCGTGGTGGGCAGCGGTGGCGGCACCCTGGAAACGCTCACCTCAGGCCATACCCTGACGGTAAGCGGCATCATCTCCGGCACCGGCAATCTAACTGCGGCTGGCGCGGGCACGCTGCTTCTAACCGGTATAAACACCCTCAACGGCGCGGTCACCATCAACGCCGGCAGCACGCTGCAGCAAGGGAACGGCGGTGCGGGCGGCTCGCTCTCCGGCACCTCGGGCATCACCAACAACGGGGCCCTCATTTACAACCGCTCCGGCACTTATCTCTACTCCAACATCATCAGCGGCAGCGGCAGCTTCACCAAGGACGGTTCGAGCACGCTGACGCTCGCCGGTGCCAATACCTACAGCGGCGCCACCACCATCAGCAATGGCACGCTGCAGATCGGCGACGGCGTCACGGACGGCTCCATCTCCAACAGTTCCGGCATCACCAACACCAGCGCCCTGATATACAATGTGGCGGTCAGCGATAGCTTCGCCCAGGTCATCAGCGGCACCGGTACCCTGACCAAGAGCGGCGCCGGCACCCTGACACTTTCCGGATCTAACACCTACACCGGAGTGACCACCATCAATGGCGGCGCGCTGAGCCTCGCGGCCGATAGCGGCTTGGGCACCGCGCCTGAGACCGCCACCGCCGGACGCCTGGTGCTCGGCGGCGGCACCCTGGCCGCCACCGAAACTTTCACGCTGGATGGCAAGCGCGGCATCACCACCGGCGGCGCGTTGGATGTGGCCGCCGGCAAGACCTTGACCTACGGCGGCATCGCGGCCGGCAGCGGGACTCTCACCAAGACCGGCACCGGCACGCTGGTTCTAACCGGTACCAACACCTACACCGGCGCCACAACCATCAGCTCCGGCACGCTGCAACTCGGGGATGGCACCACCAACGGTGCCCTTGCCGCCAATGCGGCCATCACGGCCATCGGCGCGCTGGTCTACAACGTGGCAAGTTCAACCACCCAAATCGCCGCCATTTCCCTCAGCGGCGGCGGCGCCGTGACCAAGTCTGGAGCGGGCACCCTGGTCTTTATCGGCCAGAGCAGCTTCAGCGGTGCCGTCACCATCGATGCGGGCACCTTGCAGATTGGCGGCGTGGTGGTCGAGGGCGTTACCTACAACGGTTCCCTTGGCAATGCCGCGTCCATCACCAACAACGGCACCCTGGTCAACAAAAACAATATTTCCGCTTCCACCTTCAGCCGGACTCTCGGCGGCACCGGCGCCTTCGTCATGGATGCCGGCTCCGCCAATACCCTGACGCTGTCCGGCGCCAACACCTACGGCGGTGCCACCACGGTCGCCAGCGGCACCCTCAAATTGGGCAGCTCCACCGCCTTGGGCACCACCGCCACCGGCACCACGGTCGCCCCGGGGGCGGTGCTCGATTTGTTAGGACAGACGCTGGGGGCCGAAGCGCTGACCCTCAGCGGCACGGGCATCTCTTCCGGCGGCGCGCTCATCAACAGCGATGGTACGGCCGCGAGCTTGAGCGGAAATATTGCACTCGCCGCCCACAGCAGCGTGGGCGGGGTCGGTCAAATGACCTTGAGCGGGGTGATCAGCGGCAGTGACATGGATCTAACGAAGGTGGGAGCGGGCGCTCTAACGCTTTCAAACACGAACACTTATACCGGTACAACCGCCCTCAGCGCAGGCACACTCAACATCACCGGGTCGCTGGCCTCCGGCTCCAATGTCACCGTCGCCAGCGGCACCACCTTGATGGGTACCGGTACCATTGGCGGCAGTGTCACGGTGGCCTCAGCCGGCATCATCACTGCGGGCAATGGCACCAGCGGCACCCTAACCCTCGGCGGTGGCCTCACCTTCGACGGCGCGGGCTCCATTCACATTGGCACGCTTGGCAACTATACAGGGACGACCGCCAAGGCGCTCGGTGTCACCGGCGCTTTGACTCTGAACGGCGGCGCGGGTGCGGTCACCCTCGCCTTGCCAAGCGGCGCGGTGGATAACGGCACCTATCACCTGCTCAGCTACGGCGGAACCTTCAGCAATCCGACCGGTTTCAGCTTCACCGGAGCAGTTCCCAACAATAACACCTTGCGCCAGCATGGAGAACTCTCCAACGACACGACGAATCTCCGGATTGATTACGTGGTCACGGGTGATAATCCGGTGTGGTCCGGCGCCCATGGCGGCATCTGGACGACTGGAACCACCGGCGAGGTCGGGGCCACCCCGAGTTGGGCGACGGAGTCCGGCCACGCGGCCACCGATTTCTGGCTCTCGGACAATGCTGAATTCAACGATACCGTGCAAATTGGCGCAGTTTCCAGCGCGCCTTCCACCACTTCTGTGAGTATCGACGGCAGCGTCAATGCCGGCAGCATCTTGTTCGACAACTCCGCCCTCGATTACACGGTGACCGGCAGCACGCCGTCCGACAAGATCACCGGCGGCGCCGTGGTCAAGACCGGCAGCGGCAAGCTGACCATCACCAATGCCAACAGCTACAGCGACGGCACCACCCTCAACGCGGGCGTGCTTCAGGTGGGCAACGATAGCGCGCTGGGCACCGGCATCCTCACCCTCAATGGCGGCACCCTCTCATCGGACTCCACCGCCGCCCACGAGCTGGCTAACAACCTTGTCATTGGCGGCGATGTGACGCTTGGCAACGCCACCCACACCGGTGTGCTGACGTTCTCCGGCACGGTGGACCTTGACGGCAGCACCCACCAGATTACGGCCGCATCGGATGTGATGCTGACCGGCATCCTCTCCGGCACCAACGGCGGACTCTCCAAGGCGGGCACGGGCACCCTGACCCTCAGCGGCGCCAACACCTTCACCAGTGACGTGAACCTCAGCGCGGGCACCCTCGCCATCACTTCCTCCAGCAGCCTCGGTGCGCCCGGCAGCATGCTCACCTTCACCGGCACCAGCACGCTGCGGGCAGATGCCGGTGTTTCCGTGTCCCGCAACTATGTCATCAACTCCGGCGTGACCGCCACGATTGACACCAACGGCCATGACTTGACCAATGCCGGCATCGTCACCGGCAGCGGCGCGCTGACCAAGATCAACTCGGGCATCTTCACCCTGACCGGCGTCAACACCTACACCGGCACCACCACCATCAGCGGCGGCACCCTGCGGATTGGCGACGGCGCCACCGACGGCTCCATCGCCTCCAGCGCGGCCATCATCAACAACAGCGCCCTGACTTACAACCTGATCAACAGCCGCACCTTCTCCCAAGTCATCAGCGGCAGCGGCTCGTTCACCAAGGAGGGCCCCGGCACCATGACCCTCACCGGCGTGAATACCTACACCGGTGCGACCACCATCAGTGGCGGTACCTTGCAGATCGGCGACGGCGGCACGGACGGCTCCATCGCCGCCACCTCGGGCATCACTAACAATGCTTCCCTGGTCTACAATCTGGCTGATAGCCGGACGTTCGCCCACATCATCAGCGGCAGTGGCACCCTGACCAAAACCGGGGAGGGGATGCTCACGCTCTCCGGATCTAACACCTATGGCGGACAGACCTCCGTCAGTGGCGGCACGCTGAGCATCTCAAGCAACGCCAATCTCGGTGCCGTCGCCACCGGTGCCACCCTCAATCTCAATGGCGGCACCTTGCAGACGACCGCCAACGACATCACCCTTGATAATAGCGGCACCAACAAGCGTGGCATCGTGTTGGGCTCCGGCGGCGGTGCGTTTGACACGGCAACCTCCAACAAGACATTGACCGTGACGGGCGTCATCTCCGGCAGCGGCGCCCTGACCAAGACGGGCGCGGGC
>CAIKDP010000024.1 GCA_903826205.1 Akkermansiaceae bacterium | reverse complement strand
CAGCCATGCGGCGCAACCTCGGCGACCTTGTCGGCACGGGCCTGCAGCATGTGCTCTTCGACAGCTATGAAGCCGGCACTCCATCGTGGACGCCGAAGATGGCGGAGGAATTTGCGGCGCGCCGCAACTACGACCTCACGCCATATCTCGCCACCTTTGCCGACCTGTTTTTCGTGTCCAACCCCACTTCTAACAAAGGCGTTGCGCGCTGTGTGTTTCCGGTCGCCAAGCGCCAGCCGGAGCTGTGGGATCCGGCCACCGGGGCGACGCGTGATTTGATGGACTACGAGGGTGGCGTGGGTGGTGTCTCGCTGCCTCTGGAGTTTGCGCCCGCGCAGAGTTATTTCATCGTGTTCCGCCGGAATGTTGGGGAAATGCCGGCCACTGACCGGGCGAATTTCCCAAGCCTGGAACCGCTGCTGGAACTCACAGGCGCGTGGCAGGTCAGCTTCGACCCGCAATGGGGCGGCCCGGACAATCCGGTGACCTTTGACAAGCTCGTCGATTGGACTCAGCGCGCCGAGCCCGGGATCAAGTATTTCAGCGGCACCGCGGTCTATCGCAAAGCGTTCGATGCCCCGCCAACGGAGGCTCGAAATTCGAAATCGCAAATTACAAATCTCAAATCTGAGGTCTCAAACCTCAATTCTCCTTTGCAATTCGATCTCGGCCCGGTCCGCCATCTCGCCCGGGTGCGCCTCAACGGCCGGGATCTCGGCGTCGTCTGGTGCGCGCCGTGGAGTGCAACCATCCCGGTGGGTCTGCTCAAGGATAAGGATAATATGTTAGAAATCGAAGTCACCAACGTCTGGGCGAACCGCCTGATCGGTGATGAGCAGGAACCGCCGGATTGCGACTGGCGGCCTACTGATAAGGGCGGGGCCTGTCTGAAACAATTTCCGGATTGGTTTGTGAAAAATCAACCGCGCCCGTCCAAGGGTCGGTTTTGCTTCACGCCATGGAATTACTTCACACGAACCTCGCCGCTGGTGGCATCCGGCTTGCTCGGCCCGGTGCGCGTGATGCAGGAAGACTGGCGGCGCAAATCACCATAGCTTCGCACCCCACCGTGGCATCCCTTCACTCCGCAAGCATTATTTTCTCATGCACACCAACCCTAAGAAAAATTTGTTAGTAAGAACCATTGCGCTTGCAGCGCTGCTGCTGGCAGGTGCCGGACCGGCGCTGTTAGCGGATTCCAACTTGACTGCAATCCACCCACCCGGTGTCGGCATCCTCGCGAACCTGAGCTGCGAATACCGCGACAACCCGCTCGGCATCGACGTGCCCAAGCCGCGCTTGTCGTGGGTCATTGGCGATGTGAAATCTGAAATCTCAAATCCAAAATTGGAAATCCCCAGAGGGCAGGAGTCAGAGGCCAGAGATCAGAGGTCAGGGGTCAGAGGACAGGTGCAATCGGCCTATCAGGTGCTGGTGGCCACGACGCCGGAGTTGTTAGCCAAGGACCAGGGCGACCTGTGGGACAGCGGCAAGGTGGAGTCGGGCCAAAGCAATCAAATTGAATATGCGGGAAAGGCTTTGGATTCGCGACGGGTGTGCCATTGGAAAGTCCGCGTGTGGCTGGCTCATCAGGGGATAACCGGGAACAAACAAGCCAAGACGGACAACGGACAACAGACAACGGACAACTCTTCCGATACCCAGCCATCGGCTTGGAGCACGCCCGCCGCCTGGTCGATGGGCCTGCTCAAGCCCGAGGATTGGCAGGCGAAGTGGGTCAAACCGCCGGGGTCGGAGTCCTCGCCGTGGTTGCGTAAGGAGTATTCTCTAGCAGGGAAGCCCGGGCCGGCAACCGCCTTTGTGAATGTGAAAGGCTATTACGAATTGTATGTGAACGGAAAGAAGGTGGGTGATGACGTGCTGGCACCCGCGGTGTCGAATGGCAGGCATCGGTCATTCTACAACACCCATGATATCAGCAAGTATTTGCGGGAGGGGCCTAACTGCGTGGGCCTGTGGCTGGGCAATGGCTGGATCAAGGCCGGCGCGCGCGCCCGGGTCGAGCTGGACATGTTAGTCGGCGCCGCGCCGGTGGTGGTTGGGACGGACGCCACCTGGACGTTCATGCCGAGCACCTATAACGAATTCGCCTGGAAGAATGCCAACAATTGCCGCGAAAACCTCGATGCCCGCCGCGATATCCCGGACTGGAGCGAGGTCGGATGCACCAGCGGTTCATGGCAACCGGTCGAGGAAATTGCCGAGCCCGGCGGCGTGGCGTCGGCCCAGTCGTGCCCGCCGAACCGCATCACCAAGGTCATCCCCGCGGTGGCCTGTACCGCCCGCGGCGCCAATGCCTGGGAGCTTGATTTCGGCACCAACCTGACCGGTTGGCTGCGGCTGCGCCTGCCGCCAATGGAGGCCGGCAAGACTCTAACGATTCGTTTTGCCGACAAACGTTTCCGCAACCCTGACGGCGACGACACCCCGGCCGGCCGGATCAAGCCGGACTCGGCATTCAAGATCGACGGGGTTTGTTACAACGTTCTCAACCAGATGGCGCAATACACGACATCCGGCAAACCCGGCGAACAATACTGCCCGAAGTTCAATTACTTCGGGTTCCGCTATGCCATCGTCGAGGGACTGCCCGCCCAACCGGCGCTTGGCGATGCCGAGGCACTGTTGATCGAATCGGACCTCGCACCGGTCGGCTCCTTTGCCTGCTCTAACGAACTGTTCAACCGCATCCACCAACTCAACCTGTGGACGATCCGCTGCCTGAGCCTGGGCGGCTACATGGTCGATTGCCCGCATCGCGAACGCCTCGGCTACGGCGACGGCCAGGTGTCCATCGACACCCAGATCATGAACCGCGACGCCGCGGCATTTTACTCCAAATGGGCGACCGACTGGTCGGACGCGCAGGACCCTGCCACAGGCCGGTTTCCACACACCGCCCCCTTTGTGATCAACTCCTGGGGCGGGCCGGGGTGGGGCGGACTCGGCAGCGTGCTGCCATGGAAAAATTTCGTCTATTACGGCGATGTTGGATTGCTGGATAAATCCTACGCTTCGATGCGGCGCTATGCCGAATATCTGGATAGCCAGGCCGAGGCCGGCCTGCTGCGTGGCAAGGCCGGCAAGGAACAATTCCTTGGCGACTGGGTGCCGCCGGAGCGGGGCATGGAGACAAACAACTGGCCGGCCAAGACCGCCTGTGAGATTTTCAACAACTGCTATCGGGTATACCTGTGGCAGATGCTGGAACGCAGCGCGCGCATTTTGGGCAAGTCCGTGGAGGCGGATGATTACAAGGGCAAGATCGACACCGCCAGAAAGCTCATCCACACGACGTATTTCGATGCGCAGAGACAGATCTACGGGCTGGATGAGCAAGCCTATCAGGTGATGCCGCTGCTGACAGGCTGCGTCCCTGATGGCCTGGTGGCCAGCGTGCAGAAAAACCTCGCGGAGATCATTCTTGAAAAGAACAAGGGGCACCTCGACACCGGCATGCTCGGCACCTATTTCCTCATTCAATACCTGCAGGAAGCCGGCCGCGATGATTTGCTCTACACCATCTTCAACCAGCAGACGTATCCCGGGTGGGGCTACATGCTGGCGCAGGGGGCCACCACCTTGTTGGAACAATGGAATGGCTACGCCTCCCAAATCCACTCGTGCTTCGCCAGTCCGGGCAGTTGGTTCTATCAGGGGTTGGCCGGCATCCGCCCGGATGCGTCCAACCCCGGTTTCAAACACATCATCATCAAGCCCGCGGTCGTCGGCGATCTCACCTGGGTCAAGTGCGGCTATGATTCGATCCACGGCCGCATCGCCAGCAACTGGCAACGCGACGGCGACAAGCTAACCCTGGACGTTACGATTCCTATCAACACCAACGCGACAGTCTATGTCCCGGCCAAGGATGCGGCTGGCGTCACCGAATCCGGCAAGCCCACCGCGCAAGCATCCGGCGTCAAGTTCCTGCGCATGGACAACGCCACGGCGGTGTATGCAGTGGGTTCCGGAATCTATCAATTCCAAGCCATCCTGCCTCCGCGCTAACCTTACTGACACTTCGAGGATAGCCTCAGGCAAATGAATAAGGAGGAGGGACATTCTTGTCCCTTGCCGAATACGCGCTCTTCGTAGGCGCGCTGGTGACAGCGCGGGGGGGGCAACGCCCGGTAACTCATCGACGTTCCATCACCCACCTGCTGCCTGCGGAATTGGCGGCGAGTCTTTTTGGATAGAGAACGCGGGTCGCGGAGATCATGGGGAATATCCGCAGGTTGCTGGAGCCATTTGCACAGACACGACAGGAATGTCGTGACTCCTTAATCGCCTCGTCCATGATTTTACCTTATCAACACTGGCCGCATTTCCAGCAGATCCAGCATGCTTGCTTTAAAACACCAGTCTCAGACGAGGACGGTCAAGACTGTTTAGCTACATTGATGCGGGAGCATTATGTCTTGAAGTGACGGGGGTGAGAAACAGGCCAGACGCCTGTCCTCCCTGACAGCCGAGACGCCCGCCTTCCTGAATTTCCTCTTGCCGCTGCCTGTTGGATGATTAGCTTGTCCTCATAACACCTGCCCCATGCAACCCCACATAGCCAGAAACCTCCTCGCCGCCATCGCGCTGGCCAACATCGCCTGCGGCCAGTCCGCCGTTGTTCCCGATCCTAACGGCGTCCTGCGCAAACCCATCCCCGACAAGCTGGTGGTGCTCACCTTCGACGATGGCCCGCTGAGCGGATATTCCGTGGTGGCGCCGATACTGAAGTCGTTAGGATTCAACGGCTCGTTCTACGTCTGCGACTTTGATTCGTTCCGGACGCGCAAGGATTGGTATATGACATTCAGGCAGATGAAGGCCATGGCCGATGCCGGATTTGAGATCGGCAACCATTCCAAGGGCCATTCGCCGGGCTTGGATGCCATGCTGGCGATGGAGGATGAATTGCTGGCAAACCATGTTCCCAAACCGACCACCATTGCCTGGCCGCTCCATCAGGCGAATGTGACACCCGAGCTGGCTGCGGCCGGTTACATCTTTGCACGGGGCGGCCATAACCGTGCCTACCGGCCGACCGTGGACAATGCTTTCGAGATTCCTTCCATGTGGTGCAACGATCTTGATGGGTTTGTGAGAATGGTTAGACAGGCTGCGGGCGGTAAAATCGTGTCTATCTGTTACCACGGCGTGCCGGACATGGAACACCCGCCCGTTTCCTTGGCCCCGGAGGTTTTCAAGGTGCAGATGCAATATTTGAAGGACAACCACTACAAGGTCATCGCGTTGCGCGATCTGGTCGAGTATATCGATCCGGCCAAGGCCGCCAAGCTGCCGCCAACGGCCAAGGATTTCAAGGATCCGGGTCCGGTGGTCCTGGCGACGGAGGAGAAACCATGCGGTGCGGTCAAGCCTGTGATGCCAGAGGCCGGGAACGAGGGCAAAGTGCCTGCGGAGAAGCAGAAACTGTTGGTACCGGTCGGCGTTGTGACACCAATTGATAAGACCCGGCCATATGTCTTCACTTGGAGCAAGGCTGAAGGCGGGAACTGGAGTGATGGCTCAAAGTGGTCTAACGGCCAAGGCGCGGCTGCCGCTCCGGGTGCAGCCGGTCAGGCCGACTATGTTCTCAACTTCGACCAACGCGGCACCTGTGCCGTTAAGAATGATTTGAACGCTGGATTTCTGCTGAACCAGCTCGTCCTGGGCGACGGTTGCGGTGGCATGGTTCTTAGCGGCAACAGCATGACGTTCGTCAAAACGGATCCTAACAGCACAGCCCCGGAGATCCGCGCGGGCAAGTGCAGCCGGGTGGACATCAACGTGCCCGTCATCCTCCAGAATGATCTGAGCGTGAACACGATTCCCGACAAGGACCCGAATTGCTTCATCAGTTTCAATGAGGTGATCTCGGGTCCGCGCGCCCTGGTTCTCAACAGCTCCGGCGACCCCAACGTTCCCGGGATCAACTTCCATGATGTGCACTTCGGCATCCTGCAAATCAACAACAGCAACACCTACAGCGGAGGCACACACATCAACGGTGGCAAGATCAACGTGCGGAAAAATGACGGGCTGGGCACGGGGCCTGTCACGCTGGACCATTTCGGCACACTGTCATCCGATGGCACCCTTGCCAATCCACTCATCATCAACAGTGGGACGCTCTTCCGTTGCGCCAGCAGCGGTCCCGTCACCCTGAATTGCATCGCCAATTTCATCAGTGACTGCGACATCTCCGGCCCCATGAGCGGACTCGGCGGCTTTGCCCTGCTTGGCACCAACGGAACCTACCTGAGCATGGTGCCCGGCGGCACCGTGACCCTCCGTGGATCTAACACCTACACCGGCCCGACCACCATTTTTCCGGGCACGCTGATCGTGAAAAAGGCCGCGGGGCTCTACAATGGTGACACCACGCAATGGACCCCGACCCACATCACCGTGCACAAGTCGGCGACGTTACGGCTCAGCGTCGGCGGTCCGGACGAATTCACCGGCGCGCAGATCTCGGCGCTGCTGGCCAATCTAACCACCAACGTGAGCAACAACGGCTTGCTGGCCGGTTCGGTATTGTCCCTGGACACCGCCAAAGTCAGTGACCCCGTCACCATTGCCGCCAACATCGCGGATTCCAAGGGCCCGGGCGGCGGGGCGTTTCTTTTCAAGAAATGCGGGGCGGGCGCTATCCACCTTTCAGGCAGGAACACCTACACCGGCCAAACGATTCTTGAGAGCGGCACTTTGATCGTCAATTCGCTCAACAGCGTCGGCAAGGGCAAGCCCAGCAGCAGTCTGGGTGCACCGATGGACATCGAGGCCGGCGAAATCGTCATAGGCGATGACGGCAAGGATGGCGATTGCGCCCTGATCTACACCGGCTCCGGTGAAACGTCCGATCGCGTGATCAATCTGGCAGGGAAAATTTCCACCGTGACCCTGACGCAATCCGGCACCGGCTTGCTGAAGCTTGCCAGCCCCTTCGTGATCTCCGGCTATGGTGCTAACAAAACCATCGTTCTCACAGGTGATACCGCCGGCACCGGTGAACTCGCCGGAGCCCTCGCCAATCCCCACGACCGCGCCGGCAAGGCGACCAGCGCCCTGACCAAATCCGGCACGGGCACCTGGACGCTTTCCGGGACCAACACATACAGCGGTGCGACGCTGGTGACCGGCGGCACGCTCACTCTGACAAATTTGCACGGGCTAGGTCCGGACACCGAGGTGAACATCGCGGCTGGAGCCACCCTTGACTTGAACTTCAAAGGGCAAATGAAAGTCCGCAAGCTCAGTATCGACGGCAAGCCCCAGGCTGCCGGCGCCTACAACGCGACCCGCAGTCCCGGGGCCCTCAAAGGAACCGGTGTGTTGAACGTCCAGCCGTAGGTGCGCGACACGAATTGCGAATTTCCGCCAGCATCGTCCCGTGCCACGGCGAAAATCGACAAGGAATTTAATTGACTGGATTTCTGGTCGGTTTAGGTTCCCCACGTGACTACCAAACAACTCAGCATTTCCGAGTTCAAGACCCATTGCACGGAGGAGATCCGCGCCTTGGAGAAAGGCGGCATCATCATCGAACTGACCCGCCACGGGAAAAAGATCGCGGTGGTGCAAGCGGCCACCGCCGCCAAATCGCCGCTTGATTTGGCGAGTTGGATTGGCAGCGGCAAGGGCAGCGTCACCTACGGGCCGAATTACGATCCCGCCGCGCCGGCCTGGGATTCGGATAACTGGGAGAGTTGAGCCCAACGCCGATTTTGTCCATGACCGCAACCTACTTGCTCGATACCTGCGCTTGGCTGGACGCCTTTGCAGCCCCTGAGTTGCTGAGGCCCGCCGTGCGCAAATTACTAACCGGGGAGCGCATGGTCCATGTCTCGGCTATCAGCTTGCTCGAAGTCGCAAGAAAGGAAGCCAAAGGCGAGTTGATTTTTGAGATGTCGCTTGCCAAGTGGTTTGAGTTTGCGCTTCCGACCCACTGGGTAAAGGTCTTGGAGATCACACCCGAAATCGTCATCGACGCCACACGCCTTCCCTCATGGAATCACAAGGATCCGGGCGATCAAATCGTGGTTGCCACTGCCCGCCTGCACGGTCTCAAAGTGCTCACATCCGACTCCAAGATTCTCAATTACCCATGCGTCGGCAGCGTCGCCTCTCGCAAGGCCTGAAAGGTGTGCCACTCATCCGTTTTGCCTTTGTTTTGTTTCCAGATAGGAATCCCCTCACCACCATGCTACGACACCTCACACTAACGGCCATCCTCAACATGCCAGGCTGGCTTTGCGGCGCCGTCATCCCGGTCACCGATGGCAACCTGCTCACGGGGCTTTCACCCTACAATTGGGTTTGCAAGGCGGATTCCATCAGCTCGGCGGTGAACGGGGCGTCCGTCATGCTGAAGTTCAAAGGCACCCGGCAGGTGGCCGTGCAGGTGGCAACCGACAATCTATCAACAAAAGTCCCGCAGCGGTTTCCGATCATCGCGTGGTCGGTCAACGGCGGTGCCGCGCAAGCACGCCAACTTGCGGCCAATGAAAGCTCGGTGGTGTTGTCGTCAGGGGTCGCGGATCCGAAGATAGAGCTGTATCTGAAAGGGATGTCGCCATTCGAGAACCGTTTTAAAGGTGACATTCCCGGCAACGCACTCAAAATCACCGGCTTCGTCGTGGATGCGGGCGGCTCGATCCTGCCACCCGCGCTGCCCGCCAAGGTTTGGTTGAACATCGGGGATTCGATCATGTCGGGCGATGGCGCCGCTTATGCCAAGGGACAGGGGCGGCCGCCGGATGATGCGTGGGCCGCGTCGGAGGATGGCCGCGCGAGTTATGGCTATCTGCTCGCCCAACATTATGGCTATCGGGAGGCACGGATCGCCTATGGCGGATACAACTGGGGTGGGGGAATGGCCGGGGTGCCCGCGCTGGACACTCTCATCGATCAACGGACCTCGACGGTGAGCCGGTTGTTAGGCGATAAACTGAGTCCGTCCCCCGATGTGGTGTTGATCAATCTGGGCGAAAACGGCGCGCCGGCCGCAGCGGCGGTGACCCAGGCGCTCGTCAAGCTGCGCAGCCGGGTCAATCAGGCCACCCGGATCTTCGTGATGATTCCGGTATCCGGACGGGCGCGCGGCGAAGTGGCCGGAGCGGTTGCCAGTTATAAGAATACCGCCAAGGATGAGAACACTTATCTCGTCGATGTGGGGCAGGTGGCATTTGATACTTGCGACGGCCAGCACCCGACCGCAGCCGGGCATCTGGCAATATTCAAGGCGGGCATGCCGGCGCTGGAGAAGCTGATGGGCAAGCCGGCAAAGTCCGCAGACACGAACCCGTCGGGACAACCGTTCTGGCGTAACAAGGTGATGGAGAACGAGCCGGTGCTGTTTGTCCGGGATGAGGGCAAACCTGTGGCTTCGGGAAAGCTGTTATTTGTTCCTAGCAAGAAACCCGTCGTCAGGGCACCGGATCTCGCGCTGACCTATGAGGAGGGCAAGGACTATCGGTGGCAGCCTGGTTCTAACACGATTGAATTGACCGCGGGTACGCGCATCCCGTTCAAGACGGCTGCCGAGATGTCTCCGCCGCCGGGCAGTCCCAATACCATGATGGGTGTCTTGTTTCATGAGGGCCGCTTCTTCCATGATCTGCAGGTACAGGTCACTTATACGCATGCCGCGTCATGGCCACTGCCGGACGCGCCCCAGTTGCCGCCGCCACCCCGCAGTCATGCCAAGCTCAAGGCCAAACAACCGATCAAGCTCGTGGCCCTGGGCGACAGCATCACCGAGGGCTACAACGCATCCGGCTTCAAGTCGAGCGAGGCGCCTCCCAATCAGCCGGCTTATCCACAGTTGGTGGCCACCGCGCTGCAGGAGCGCTTCGGGTCACCGGTGGCCCTGGCCAATCTTGGTCGCGCCGGTACCGGCGCCGGTTGGGGACTCAAGATGGTCTCCAAGGTGGCGGAGGAGAAGCCCGATCTGGTCATCCTCGCCTTTGGCATGAATCATGGTGAGGCGGCGCCGGCCTTTGAGGAGGTGATGCGCAAACTCCGCGATGCCGTCCAGGCCGCGTGCCCGGAGGCGGACATCGTGCTGGTCGCGCCCATGACCGGCAACCCGCGCGGCTTCCCGGCCGAGCGGTTCACCGGCTATCGCGACGCGTTGCGCAACCTGACAAACCCAAACGTCGTGCTGGCCGACGTGACAACACCCTGGTCCGAGTTGCTCAAGCACAAGCCCTTCTCCGACCTGAGCGGCAACAACATCAACCATCCCAACGATTTCGGCCACCGCCTCTATGCGGCGGTCATTTGCCAACTGTTTCCGCTGGCCATCCAGGCCCGCTGATAATGCCGCCATCCAGGCATTGATCGACGAAATCTACCGTGCTTCCTGATTATTTCTCACACCAATATTAATGTTGCCAACGCATGGAATTCACAGTAGAATTTTACGTAACCCAAGATG
Organism: Akkermansiaceae bacterium; assembly: GCA_903826205.1. Classification (GTDB taxonomy): domain Bacteria; phylum Verrucomicrobiota; class Verrucomicrobiia; order Verrucomicrobiales; family Akkermansiaceae; genus Luteolibacter. The sequence goes on along the minus strand of CAIKDP010000024.1, from coordinate 27,221 downwards.
AACGGTGCCCCGTGTGTGATTTTCTCAATGCCATGAAAGCCTCCGATCCAGACGACTTCGCTGCCGTCGTCGCTGGGCTCGCTAAGCTGGGCAGCCGCCAGTATCACCGCGAGCCGTTGTCGAAAGCTCTTGGCGATGGCCTATTCGAGCTTCGCCACGTCGGCAAGCTGAACACCCGCATTCTCTGGTTTTTCATGAAGGGCCGCCGCATTATCACGGTCCACGGCATCCGCAACAAAGGGAAATCCCTTCCTGCCCGTGATCTTGAAACCGCCCGTGCCCGCATGAAGGACTGGCTCGCCCGTCAACCCGTATGAAAAGGACCAACTTCGATCGCTATCTGGAGGAACAGCTTCAAGATCCTGACTTTGCCGAGCGTTTCAAGACCGCAGGCGAAGCGTGGGAGGTGTCGCTCCAACTCACACGCCTGCGTGAGCAAGCCGGACTCTCACAAAAGGAACTCGCCGTGCGGCTTGACACCACGCAGCAGCAAATCAGTCGTCTCGAATCGCCCGCCTACGAAGGTCACTCACTTAGCATGCTCCGCCGCGTGGCAGCCGCGCTGCATGCCCGCGTGAGTGTGGTTCTGGAGCCCTTGCCTATGCCGGATAAGCGCCCGGTTTTGCAAGATAAGCCTGTGACATACCGCACCAAAAGGACATAGCAATGTCTAACACCTCATTCATCCGCAAGCGAAACTCATCACCCACAATCATGAAAAGAATCAACTGCCTCCTGGCCATCCTAACAATCGGCGCCCCCTTAATCCTGGCCGAGGAATCCATGGACAAAATGTGGGGCGAGCGCACGGTGCAAGCCGGTGTTGAAAACACCGAGCGGGCGGCCCTGTTTCGCGACGGTAATTACGGGATGTTCATCCACTGGGGATTGTATTCGCATCTCGGCGGAAAGTGGCATGACCAAACATTTTACGGTATTGGCGAATGGATCAAGAACCAGATGGGCATATCCACCGCCGACTACACGGCACTGGCCAAGGAGTTCAACCCGAGTGCGTTTGACGCGCGTGAGATCGCGCGGGTGGCCAAGGCTGCGGGGATGAAATGGATCATCATCACCTCCAAACACCATGAGGGCTTCGCCATGTTCAAGTCGGCCCATCCCTTCAATATTGTGGATGCCACACCCTTCAACCGCGATCCGATGAAGGAACTCGCCGCCGCCTGCAAGGAGGCCGGCCTCGGCTTCGGCTTCTACTATTCGCACTATCAGGACTGGACCGCGCCCGGCGGCGATGGCGGCCCAAGGAAAAACCCCGATGGCTCAAAGGCCACATTCGAGCAGTATTTCAGGGAGAAATGTTACCCGCAGGTGAAGGAAATCTGCAGCCAATACGGTCCGCTCAATTTCATCTGGTTCGACACACCCGGCGAGATGCCCAAGGAGTTGGTGATGGAACTGGCCGACCTCGCCCGCAAGACCCAGCCTAACGCGATGTTGTGCAGCCGCATCGGCCACGGCATGGGTGACTATGAAAGCAAGGGCGACATGGAAGTGCCGCCCCGCAACATGGAGGGACTATGGGAATCCTGCGACACCACCAACGACTCGTGGTCATACGCGTGGTATGACCAGAACTGGAAAGACTCGAAGGAAATCCTTCACCGACTGGTATCCACCGTGGGCCGTGGCGGGACCTATCTGCTCAATATCGGCCCGGACGGCACCGGTCGCGTGCCGGCACAGGCGGCCAAGTATCTGGAGAAAGCCGGCGAGTGGATCCAACGCTATCCGCAGGTTGTCTATGCCGCCGGCCCCTCACCGTGGGGTCACGCGCTGCCGTGGGGCGACGTCACCACCGTGGGCAACACGCTCAACCTCGTCGTTTTCGATTGGCCGACCGATGGCCGCTTGCTGCTGCCGGGATTACAGACGGAGATCGCTGCCGCCGGCGTTGTCACCAACGGCAAGTTGGTCCCCGTCAAATGGACGAAGCGCGGCACCTGGACCGAACTGCAACTTCCGGCTGCCCCCACCGACCATCCGGCGTCAGTGGTTGCCGTCAAATTGCAGGCCGCACCCAAAGTGGATACCACGCTCGGCGTGTTTCCTAACATTCCAACCCCGCTGCTGGTTGAGTTCGCCGACGTCAAGGATGCCACCAAGCAAAGCATCGATTGGATGGAAAAATTCGGCGAATGGAAACATGCCACGCAGGTGAGCGGCTGGAAGTCCGCAGGCAAAGCCGTGTGGACCATTGATATAGTCGAGGCGGGCGACTACCGGCTGGAACTCATCTACAAGGGCGAGGGCCGTCTCGTGTGGGGGATTGAGACCGACGAGGGTGTCAAACTCCAAAACCAGCAGAACGCATCGCCGGTCTATCATGCCTACCCGTTTGGATTGCTCACATTCAACAAAGCCGGCAAACACACCGTCACCGTCACTCTCGTCGATGGAGCCCCGGATAAAGCCAGTCTGGAATCCATCCGCCTCAGCCCAAGCGAGTGACCTGAGATGCAAGGTATGCCTGACCAACCGATCACCCTCTCCTCTGACGCCATTGCACCCATGGTGCATTGGATCCGGCACGAGAAAGTCATGCTCGATTCCGATCTGGCGGAACTTTACGGGGTTCCGACCAAGGTTCTCAACCAAGCGGTGAAACGGAACGCAGGCCGCTTCCCGGCGGATTTCATGTTCCAAATCACGGAAGAGGAAGCGGAAGGTTTAGGATGCCAAACTGGCATCTCAAAGGGCACGCCACCTGACGACATCCGGTCACAATTTGTGACCGGTTAGCCCACGCCTGCTAGCTTGCCGCACAAAGTCTCACCCCATTCCGCCCATGTCCAGCGCAACCATTATCCTTCCCCCCGATGCCATTGCACCCATGGTGCATTGGATCCGGCACGAGAAAGTCATGCTTGATTCAGACCTCGCCATGCTCTATGGCGTGGAAACAGGCGTGTTGAACCGCGCGACAAAGCGCAACATTGAGAGGTTCCCAGCCGACTTCATGTTTCGCCTCACGGATGAGGAAGCAGCTGCGTTGAGATGCCAAATTGGCATCTCAAAACCCTCTCCGCCAGAGGATAACTCATCACAAACCTTGACGAGGTCAAAAGCAAGCTCACAATCAAAAGATTCGAGGGGCGGTCGCCGCTACCTCCCCTACGCCTTCACCGAGCAGGGTGTGGCCATGCTCTCCAGCGTGCTGCGCTCCCGGCGCGCCGTCGAGGTGAACATCGCCATCATGCGCACCTTCGTCCAACTCCGCCGCCTCATGGATTCCAACCGCGACCTCGCACGCAAGATCGAGGCGATGGAGTTGAAATACGACGAGCAGTTTGCCCTCGTTTTTGATGCCATCAAGCAGCTCATCAGCGAAGACACCGCCCGCAAGGCCCAGCCCAAACGCCGTATCGGCTTCCATCCGTAATTTCATGTCCGTCAAGGAAATGACCACCTCAAATCTATCAAAACAATCAAACGCACCGCCACCGGGCAGAAGGATATCCCGCCTATGACAATACGACTGATGCAAGTTGTTCTGCTCTTGCTGGCCCTGCCGGTGGCCACCGCCGTTGCCGAGAAGGTCAACTACGCCAGGGCTTGTAAACCGTTGGTGAAACCGGCATTCCTGCCCTTGCCCATCGGTGCGGTCGAACCGCAAGGATGGCTAAGGGACTGGGCGATGTCCGCGCGCGATGGCATCAGCGGCCATTTGGATGAATGGCATCCGGTGTTTGCCGACGGTTGGAAAGGCCACCAGATCAACGCGCCCAACGCCAAGCCCGACGGCACCGGTTGGCCGCTCGAACAATCCGCCTCTTGGCTCGACGGGGCGCTGCGCCTCGGACTCGTCCTGCACGACGAGCCACTCATCAAGAAAATCCGCGCGCGCTTGGACCCGGTGGTGGATGGCGTCAACCAAGCTGCTGCCGGCACCTCATTCATGTATTGGAAGAACAACTACCAACCGCAAGGCTTCGATAGTTGGGCCCATTCGCAAATGGGCCGCGCCCTGGTGGCTCTCTATCAGGGAACCGGCGACCAGCGGGTGCTCGACGCCCTGGTCAAAGTGTATGCCGCTTATGACGGTGACATGAGCCTGCCGCCCTCGGCTGGAGACGTGAGCGGACTGTGCAATCTGGACGCCATGATGGAGACGTATTCCTTCAGCGGTGACCGGCGCATTCTCGACCGCGCGCTTAAAGCCATCGCCGCGCCGCCTGTGGTGCAGGAATTCAAGGTTTGGGAATCCGGCAAGGTGGTGCCCGGGCACATGGTCATTCTATACGAGGACATCCGCCTGCCAGCCATCGTCTATCCGTGGACCGGCGACGCGCACCTGATGCAGGCGACACTGGGCGCGGAGAAGTGGCTGGACGACAAGCACATGCTCCCCTACGGCGTGCCTTCCGGCGAGGAATTCGCGTCCGGCATTGGCGCGTTTCGCAAGACCGAAACCTGCGATGTCACCGCCATGTTGCTGACCTCCTCGTGGTTGTACCGCATCCGCGGCGACAACGCTTGGGGCGACGGCATGGAACGCGCACTCTTCAACGCCGGTGCGGCCCCGGTCGCCCGCGACTTCCAAACCCTGTGCTACTATCAATCACCTAACCGGCTTCGCGCCGATTCCCTGCCCGCGCCACAGCCGAGTTGTCCGGGTGCCAGTGGCATCCTGTTTCACAGGCTGGGTTGTCCCAAGGTGCTGTGTTGTGTCGGCGCGGTCAACCGCATCATTCCCAACTACATCATTCACATGTGGATGGCGACGCACGACAATGGTCTGGCTGCGACCTTGTATGGGCCGAGCATGGTCACCGCGCTGGCTGGCGACAACGTGCCGGTGAAGATCCGCACGAGCACCGACTATCCGTTTAACGAAACGATCCGCATGACGGTGGATTCATCTAGCAGTGCCGCGTTCCCGCTCTATCTGCGCATTCCCGGTTGGTGTGCCAATCCCCGGATCAGTGTGAATGATTCCGATGTGGCCGTCACACGCGACACCAAGGGCTTTGTCAAGATCGCCCGGACCTGGAGCAAGGGGGATCGCGTCGAGTTGCAATTGCCAATGACGCCTCAGGTCGTCCGCGGTTATGAAACCGAGGTGCCCCTCGCCAACCGGAAATATTTCGGCTATCGGGGCGAGGAATATTTCCAGCCGTATCGCCGGCCGTATGCGAGTGTTCATTTTGGTCCCTTGCTCTTCGCCCTGCCGGTGCCCGATGTGGATCCTAACACGCCAGCCGCAGACGCCAAATGGCAATACGCCCTCGATGCCGACACCACCGCGAGCGATGCCGGTATTACCGTGAAACGCCAGCCCATGCCCGCGCATTGGGACTGGTCGCTGAACGCTCCTGTGATGTTGGAGGCTCCGGTCCAAGCCTTCGACTGGCAGCCGACCGATGCCCAATCCCTGCCCGCCAAACCGGTCACCGGCAGCGCCGCCACAAGCGTCGGCCTTGTTCCCTACGGCTGCACCAAGTTCCGCATCTCGATGTTCCCGGTGACCGAACGGACATGGAAAAACCCGCCGCCTGACGGCACCGTCAATTTGGATTCTCCGAAGGGTGGAAATAATCAGTAAGAAATGGGCCCGCGCCAACGTTTTCTCGTTGCTGGCTGGACGGCAGCTTGAACTCCAAAAGAGAATGAAGATGAACCACAAGGAACACGGAGAACACAAAGAAATGAGCCTCTTTGCGATCATTGCGCGTTCGGCGAGCTCAGCCGAGCCGTTCTCTGTGGTTACATCATCGGTTTCCAACCCATGGACTCCCCAGCAGCACACCAATCGCCTCACCCCAACCGAATGAACCTGACATGAACACTTATCTATCAAGACGCGGCTTTATCAAGAAAACGGCCATGGCCGGGACCCTCATCGGTTTCCCGACGATCATCCCGTCGAGTGCCCTGGCCAGAAGCGGCAAGGCCTCGCCTAACAGCAAGGTGAACGTCGCACTCATCGGCTGCGGCGACCGCTCGGGCTATGCGGCGAATTACAAGAGCTACGACAAGTCGGTGGTGGTCGCTGTCTGCGATCCGAACAAGAGCCGGCGGCTGATGCGCAAGCAACAGTTCGGCAATTGCGACGACTACAATGATTTTCGTGAGGTGCTGGCACGCAAGGACGTGGATGCGGTGCATATCGCCACCCCGGACCATTGGCACGTGCCCATTTCCCTCATGGCGGCGCAGGCCGGCAAGGACATGTATACCGAAAAGCCGCTGGGCATCAGCATCGCGCATGACAAGAAGGCGCGCGAGATCGTGGACAAGTATGACCGGATCTTCCAATACGGCGCGCAGCAGCGGTCGATCGAGCACGTGCGGCGCGGCATCGAGCTGGTGCTCAACGGCCACATCGGCGAAGTCAAGGAAACCTATGTATGGGCACCGCGCGGTGCGTCAGGCGGCACGCTTGCGGAGTCCCCCGTGCCGGAGGGCTTTGACTACGAAATGTGGCTGGGGCCCGCGCCCAAGGCACCGTTCTGCAACGACCGTTGCCTCGTCCAGAGCCCTCGCAACGGGATTTTTCATATCTACGATTACGCCATCGGCTTTGTCGCCGGCTGGGGTGCGCATCCGGCCGACATGTTGCAGTGGTGGCTGGACAACTCGGGACTTCCTAACATGCCGGTCTCGTGCGAAGCCAAGGGCGTGATCCCGACGGAGGGCTTGTTCAACACGCTGACCCACTGGGACGCACAGTTTATCTATCCGAACGGTCTGAAGCTGCGCTTCATGGACGACGAATCGGCAGGCAAGGAGAAGCCGCATCCCGGAATCGGAGGGGACCATGGCACGCTCTTTGTCGGGTCCGAGGGCTGGGTGCGGGTGAGCCGTGGCGGTTGGAAAACCTCCAGCAATGAATTGCGCGAGAAAGCCCGCGACCCGGGACCCAAGACCCTGCCGGTTAGCCGCGACCAAATCCAAAACCTGGTCGATTGCGTCCTGAGCCGTGAGCAACCGGTCGATAACCTGCATTCCGCGGTCCGCTCGGACATCCTCTGCCATCTCATCGACATCAGCGCGCGGACCGGTCGTAAGATCGCCTGGGATCCGGCCAAGGAAACAATCACCGGCGACCCGCAGGCGGAAGCGATGATGCATCGCGAGCTGCGTCCGCCGTGGACGCTGTGAGCCGCGAACTGCCCAATTGACCATGAAGCACATCGTGATTCTTACCATGCGCTTGGTGTGCGTGCTTTGCCTGGTGGCGTCCGCCGTGGCCGAGTCACCGGTGCCAGCCCAAGGCGGGGCCTTCGCCAAGAAAACCTATCAGCCGCATCCGTTGCCGCAATTCGCCGCCTTACGGGACAAGTTGCCGGCACCCGTCTTTGGCGAGAATCCGGAATGGGTGACGATGTATTGGAAGGCGTGGGAACTCGCGTTCAAGAATTTCCATGAGCCGGCAGCCGGCAGCGGTTACGTTTCCCAGTTCATTGACGCCGCGTTCAACCAGAATATTTTCCTCTGGGACACCTGCTTCATGACCATGTTCTGCAACTACGGCCACCCGCTCGTCCCGGGCATCGGCTCGCTCGACAATTTCTACGCCAAGCAATACGACGATGGCGAGATCTGCCGCGAAATCAACCGCACCACCGGCCGTGACTATACCGAGTGGGTCAACCACGAAGGCAAGCCGCTGTTCTCCCGCTGGGGCTGGAGCGGCCCGCGCAACGCCCCGGTCACCTATCAAGGCCGGCCGGCCCCGGCCGCGCTACCCAAGCTGACGCTCGACGCGCTCAATCATCCCATTTTGGCCTGGGCGGAGCTGGAAAGCTGCCGCGTCACCGGCGACCGCGAACGCCTTGCTTTGGTCTATCAACCCTTGGTCGGCTATTACCGCGCGTTGCAGACATACATCCGGCAGGGCAATGGCTTGTACATGACCGACTGGGCCAGCATGGACAATTCGCCGCGCAACCGGTTCCTCGACGGCGGCGGCTGCGCGGTCGACACTTCGAGCCAGATGGTGCTTTTCGCCCGCAACCTTGCCACGGTGGCGGAAACATTGGGAAAAGCCGAACCGGCCAGCGAATTCACCCGTGAAGCCGACGAGTTGAGCCGCACGATCAACGCGCTGATGTGGGATCCCCAACAGAAGTTCTACTTTGATCTAACAGCCGATGGCAAGCGCGCACCTATCAAAACCGTGGCGGGCTTCTGGCCGCTGCTCGCCGGCGTGGCCTCGCCTGCCCAGGCGCAGGATCTGGTGAACGAATTGAACAATCCGCAGACCTTCAAGCGCCTCCACCGGGTGCCCACCTTGGCGGCCGACCAACCCGGCTACGACCCCGCCGGAGGTTATTGGCGGGGCGCGGTGTGGGCGCCGACGACCCTCATGGTCATTCGCGGCCTGGAGCGCTACGGGCAGCACCCACTGGCCCGCGAGATCGCCCTCAACCACCTCGAAGTTATCGGGCAAGTCATGCGGCAAACCGGAACCCTGTGGGAAAACTACGCGCCGGACGCCGCTGCCCAGGGGAAACCCGCGAAGGGCGATTTCGTGGGGTGGAGCGGGATCGGGCCGATTGTTTGTCTGTTGGAATTCGCGATCGGACTCAAGCCGGATGCCTTGTCTAACACGCTTACGTGGGATCTGAACTCACCGGCCGTTTCCGGCTGCGAAAGGTTCCGTTTCAACGGTCACGTGGTCTCGCTCAAGGCCGAGCCGGTGGCGGGTGACTCGGGCCGGCGGGGGGTGGCAGTCGATTCCGACGGCGCCTTCAAACTGCGAGTCCGGCACGGCGACACCACTGAGGCCTACGAAGTCACACCGGGAGGCAACGTGTTTGCCTTTCCGCAGCGGTAATCAGGTTAGGCGATCACAAAGCCCACGCATCCCCGCATATGAGTTATCCTAGGCTATGCAGCATGGTGTTGGGCATGGTTGCCGGCTTGGGCCTGAGCCAGGCAACGGCACAGGGAAGCCCGGGTGTTTCCTTGCCCGCGCCTGCCACCCCCGCCGCCATGAGGCAGCGTCTTGAGGTGGAGTTCAACCCCGACGCATTGCTCAGGACGGCCAAAGATTTGGCGGCCACCCATCCGGAGCGCTGCAAACTGGCTGCGGACTTCGAGTCGAAGCTCGCCGGTTATCGCGCCCGGTTGCCGCAGATCCGCGAAGGGCTTGTGAGCAAGGATCCGGCCCACGTCGAGGCGGCGTGCCGCGCCGCCGAGGATATATTAGCCTTCGGGCGCGCCATCCTGCTGACCAATCCGTTGCTGGATTTCGATCAGATTCTGGTGCTGCGCCGGAGGTTTCCCGAGGCTCGGGCCCGCTCGGTCATGAGTGCCGAGCTGGGCTTTCCAGGCGCCAACTTCTATAATCTAACGAGTGTGCCCAGGACGGCCTGGGACAATGAGATCGCGGTACTCTCCCATTTGCGCGACCAACCCCGCTTGGAGCGCTTGTTTCAAGCCGAGCCCGGCCGGATCGTGCGCGACTTGGTGCTGGACTATGACGCCAAGCGCTTGGCATTCTCCAGCCGCGGCCCAAATGACCGGTGGGCGCTGAGCGAGATCCGGCGCGATGGGACCGGTTTGCGGCGATTGACCCCCAACGACACTTATCCGGATGTCGATTTTTTCGGCCCCTGTTATCTGCCGGACGGCAAGATGCTGCTGAGTTCCAATGCCAGCTTGCAGGGTCTGCCGTGCGTCAATGGCAACGACCTGATCGCCAATCTCTATCTGCTGGATCCCGCTACAAAGGCGCTGCGCCAACTGGCGTTCGACCAGGACAGTGATGCCTATCCGACGGTGCTCAATGACGGACGCGTGATGTTTTTGCGCTGGGAATACAGTGATATTCCCCACTATTTCTCCCGCCGGTTGATGTCGATGAACCCGGACGGCACCGGACAGCTCGCCCTCTATGGCAGCAACTCCATGTTTCCGACGACGTTTCTGTTTGCCAAGCCGGTGCCGGGACATCCCAGCATGGTGGTCGGTGTGATCGGCGGGCATCACGATGTGAGTGAATGCGGACGGCTGGCTCTGTTAGATCCGGGGCTTGCCCGCAATTACCCGTTCCGCTTCCGTCCCAAGAGCAAGGAATGGGGGACTCCCGGCAGCGTGATGGACAATGTGCCGGATATCCTGCCGGCGGCCAAGACCGGCTTCATCCAGACCCTTCCCGGGTTTGGCCTACCGGTGGCCGCCCGGGTTTGTGACAGCGCCAATACCTTGGCCTACGCCAAGGAGATCAGCTCGGTCTTCGCCCACCCCTATCCGCTTTCCGACAAGTATTTTCTGGCGGCGATGAAACCGAACCCGGGCGCGCTGTGGGGGATCTATCTGGTTGATAGCTTTGACAATCAGACGCTGTTGGCCGAGGTGGAAGGGGAGGCATTGTTAGAGCCCATTCCGTTCAAGGCCTCGCCGCGTCCGCCGGTCATTCCCAACCGTGTGCAACCGGATAGCAAGGTGGCCGATGTCCACATCGCCGACATTTACACCGGCCCGGGTTTGCAAGGGGTGCCCCGCGGTACCGTGAAGAATATCCGGGTGTTTTCCTATCACTTCGCCCACTTCGGCCGCGGCGGGCATGATTCGGTGGGCGTCCAAAGCAGTTGGGACGTCAAGCGCATTCTGGGCGAGGCGACGGTTGAACCGGATGGTTCGGCATTTTTCCAGATTCCGGCCAACACGCCGGTTTCCCTGCAGCCGTTGGATGCCGAGGGCCGCGCCGTCCAGTTGATGCGCAGTTGGTTGGTGGGCATGCCGGGCGAACATATCTCCTGCAGCGGTTGCCACGAGGATCGCGGCACCGTGCCCCAGGGACGGATGTTGGCAGACAGCCGACCGGCAGAAGCGCTCAAGACCGGCAAGGACGGGCCGCGTCCCTTCGCCTTTGCCTATGAGGTCTATCCAGTGATCGAACGTTATTGCATCGACTGCCATCGGCACCCGGTCCAGCTGCGGTCACATGTCATGCCCGGATTCAAGGACCCGAAGAGTGCCTACGATCTGCTTCACCCCTATATCCACCGGCCAGGTCCCGAAAGCGATTCGGCGCTGCTGGTGCCGATGGAATACCATGCCTCCACCAGCCGGCTCATCCAGATGTTGGAAAGCGGCCACCACGGCGTGCAGCTCGCCAGCATGGATGCCACAGCGCGCCAGCAACTCTATCGCTGGATCGATTTGAACGTGCCGTGGCGGGGTGCCTGGGAGCCTGCTCCGGAACAGGCCTCGCGGCGTCTCGAGCTGGCGCGGCAGTTTTCTAACATCGAGGCCGATCCGGAGGCCGAATACCGGAAGGCGATGGCGGCATTCCAAGTGCGACCCGTGTCCGCCGTAGCATCCCGTGCCGTCGACCAGCCGGTTGTGCCGGACAACCTCCGCGCGCCCGCCGCCCCTGCGGCAAGCGGCGCCACCAGAGAGATCGATCTCGGCAACGGTCGCAAGATGGGCTTCGTGCAAATCCCGGCCGGGGCATTCGTCATGGGCTCGATTGAGGGTCAATCTAACGAATATCCGCGGGCGCTGGTGAAAATCGACAAGTCGTTTTGGATGGGGGTGACGGAAGTGACCAACGGCGAATTCGCCGGGTTCGACCCCGGACATGACACCCGCTATCTTGATGTTCACGGCAAGGACCATTCGATTCCAGGTTTCATCGCCAACCATCCCGACCAACCGGTGGCACGGGTCTCCTGGCAGGAAGCGCTGCGCTTCTGTGAGTGGTTGGGTCGCAAGGCAGGCCTCAAGGCGGCGCTGCCGACCGAGGCGCAGTGGGAATGGGCCGCCCGTGGCGGCACCGAGACGCCGTTTTTCTATGGTACGCTCGACACGGATTTCAGTCCGTTTGCCAATCTTGCCGACCAAGGCCTGCGCTGGTCGGCCACCTCATGGCAGGGCCCGAGTTTGCTGCAAAAACTGGAGCCCTATCCACCGGAGATGAACTTCCCGCTGCACGATGAGCGTTTCAACGACAAGACGTTTGTAGTCGATTACGTCGGCCAAAAGCGGGCCAATGTCTGGGGCCTCAAAGACATGGTCGGCAATGTGAGCGAATGGACGCTCAGCAGCCATCGTCCCTATCCGTATGTAGAGGGCGACGGACGCAACAACGGCGATGTCCATGAACCCAAGGTCGCACGCGGCGGGTCCTGGGCCGATCGTCCGGTGAATGCCGCAGCGTCCATGCGCCGGGCCTATGAGTCGTGGCAGAAGGTTTACGATGTCGGCTTGCGCGTAATTCTGGAAGAGTAGCACCAAGTGCGGCGACCGCGGTTGCGGCGTTCCGGCGCGACACTACCACGCTAGTGCGCTCTGCGCGCGCGCACGGCCTGGGCCAACCCGTCCAGCACTCGGACGGTGTCGTCCCAGTTGATGCAGGCGTCCGTGACGGACTGGCCGCGCACGAGTTTGGATAGATCGGAGGTGACTTGTTGGTTGCCCTCGACCAGGTTGGATTCTATCATCACGGCGGTAATTGCCTGCGCCCCGTCGGCGATTTGTTGGCCCAGCGCGCGGGCGACCAACGGTTGGTTGCGGAAATCCTTGGAGGAATTGCCATGCGAACAATCCACCATCACAAATGGCGGCAATTCCTGCTTGCACAACATTGACTCCACCGCGTCTATGCTGGCCTTGTCGTAGTTGGGGCCGGATTTTCCACCGCGCAGAATCAGATGACAACTGTCGTTGCCCGAGGTGGAAACGATGGCGGATATCCCTTGTTTGGTCACGGATAGAAAGTGATGCGGATGCGAGGCGGATTGGATCGCATCGAGTGCAATTTGGATCGAGCCGCCGGTGCCGTTCTTGAAGCCGACGGGCATCGACAGGCCGGAGGCGAGTTCGCGGTGGATCTGCGACTCGGTGGTGCGCGCGCCGATTGCGCCCCAGGCGATCAGATCGGCGATGTATTGGGGCGAGATGGTATCGAGGAACTCGGTGCCTGCAGGCAGCCCCATGTTGGCCAGATCCAACAGCAGCTTGCGGGCCACACGCAGGCCGTGGTTGATATCGAAGGAGTTGTCCAAATGCGGATCATTGATCAGGCCTTTCCAACCGACTGTTGTACGCGGCTTTTCAAAATACACCCGCATGATGATGAGCAGGTCGTCCTTGAGTCGCCCGGCCTCGCCTAACAGGCGGGTGCCATATTCCAGCGCCGCCTCCGGATCGTGGATGGAGCACGGACCCACCACCGCCAGCAGGCGGTCATCCTTGCCGCGCAGAATTGCATCGCACTGGTCACGGGTGGTGGCCACCAATTCCGACGCTGGATCGGTCACAGGCAGGTAATAGGCAAGAATCGCCGGTGAAATCAGCGGATTGAGCCCGGAAATGCGGAGGTCGTCAGTACGGTGGCGCGTCACGCGGGCGACGCTAGCCGCACAACCGCTGCCGTGCAAGAGGCAAGTGGAGGCAGGGTTCTCAACGCTTTGTCACCAATGTGCCTGCGGAGAAGACTCGTCTCACAGCATCCGCAGCACGGGCGGGACGGTCTCACACCAGGCGCGGGCAATCGCGGATTGGATGACGGCGTCCTCATCGTCGCTGCGGACGAAGGCTCGGGCTTGGCGCAGGGATCTGGCGGTGGTGGCGATGGCACGCAGTTCAGCTCCGAGCGAGAGCAAGCCAAACACGGTGGCCAGCGCCGTGGCCGCAATGAAAAGGATGATCGCCCCGCTAACCGGGATTTTTGCCAGGATCGCCGCGAACACCGCGACCATCGCAGTGAGCGGCGGCACCGCAAGACCAAAACGCCGGCTGGCCTCGCGCGAGGCGGCTGATTTAGGCTCGTTGCACTGCCATTGCGCCAGTGCGGCATGCCGCAGTTGATCGCCAAACTCACAGGCCGGGGCTTGGGCGTTGCTAACAACTTGCGGGCTTGCGCCGAGAGCCTTGTCCCAGCGCGTCAGGTCGCAGCGGCACGGGCGCCCGCCGTATGCCGCCAGCACGCGCAGGCCGAACCACCAGCGCAAAAGCAAGGCGGCGGCAATGGGAAAAATCGAGATCAGGAGGAACAGTCGCCACATGGGGGGAAGAGTTATCAGTTATTTGTTAGAAGTTATTAGGGGTGAAGACAGAAGAGGAGAAGGCAGGAGACACAAGAAAAGAGAAGGCAGTAACGGGTAAGCTCCGTTCTTCTGTCTTCTGTCTTCTGTCTTCTGTCTTTTTCATGCCTTTTCCTTCACCCACGCCCTCGGGTCGTCGGGCCAGGGGTGGCGCGGGTAGCGGCCGGCGACTTCCTTTTTCATCTGGGCATAGCCGGATTGCCAGAAGCCTTTGAGGTCCTTGGTCATTTGCCAGGGTTTTTGCCCGGGTGTTAGAATGTGGACCAGCAAGGGGACGCGGCCGTTGGCTACCGTCGGGGTGTCCCAAATCCCAAACAGGTGGGAGACGCGCAGTGAGATGAAAGGGTCCTTGTCCGCGGCGTAGGTGATTTTTGCGGATTGGCCGTTAGGCAGGGTGATGCGCTCGGGACAATACGCATCCAGCGCCGCGCGCTGGGCCGGGTTGAGCCATTCGCGCAACACCCGCCAGACGTTGGCCTCCTTGATTTCCTTGTAACTCACCGCCCCATGACAAATTTGGGCGATGGCCGCGGCACGGTCGTCCTCAGACCACCCCGGCATGTCGAGTTCCGGCATCCAGCAACCCAGTGAGGCGAGACGCGCGGTCCATTGCTCGACCGCATGGTCCCAGTTTTTCAAGGTGAGTTCACCGGTCAGCACACGGGCGGCGAGCAGTTCCGCTGCCTGATCGAGGTTGACGCCGTGGTCGCTTTCCTTGGTGTCGATGACCAGATCGCGGAAACGGGTTTCCCTGCGCGCCACCACGCGCTTGCGGCTGTCATCGTAGGCGGCCGCATTGGTTGTCGTTAGATCGGCGGCAAACAACCCGGCGAGCCATGCGGGATCGATGCCGGTGGCGCGGCGCAGGTGCACGATGACTTCGCGGGCCTCCACTTCGGTGATCTCCGCAGCCACGAAGGCCGGGGCATTTCTCACACATGAGTCCTCGTCGAGCTTGCCGCGGCGGTTGCCGACCAACCGGCACGCGAGCGTGCCCTGGCTGAAGCGGATGGCGAGTTGGTCACTGAAGGCGGCAAGCATCGCTTTGCCGACGTTTTCGCGGCGGGCTTGGAAGTCGATGGGCGGGCAGTCCCAGCCGAAGCGGTTTGCCAGGGAAAGCAACCGGTCAAAGCCTTGGGCGGTTTCGCGTGCGGCACGGCCTTGGATGCCGAGCGGGGCGCAACGCCTGGGATCGAAGGCCATGGTTTGGGCGGAGTCGAAGGCGCGCCATTCGCCGGCGAAGTCCGAACCGTCGTCAGGAAACAAAAAATCCTTGCGGCCCACCGCGCCGGGTTTTCCGGAGAAGACACCTTCGCCTTGGACGGTGGCGGCGATGAAGGCAGTCTCGGTGACACAGCCATGTTCGTGGCCGGCGAGCATCAGGCGCGAAAACCGTGGTTCAAGTGGCAAGGATGCCATTTGGTGACCTTCGTCGGTGGGCTGGCCGGATGCGTCGAGTGCACCGAGGTCGTGGAGTAGGTGCTCGGCGCGGCTGAGGGCCGCCTCGGTCGGCGCATCGAGCCAACGGAATTCCCGCAACTCCCTGACACCCGAGGTCTTGAGCAGCAGCGCCGCTTCCGATAGGTCGATGCGGTGGACTTCCGGGGTTTCAAACTCGGCACGGCGGGCATGATCGGGCTGGCTCCATAGGCGGAAACAGCGGCCCGGGGCGGTGCGCCCGGCGCGACCCGCGCGCTGCTCGGCGGCGGCGCGGGAGATTTTCTTGATGAGCAGGGTGTTAATGCCGCGGCGTGGCTCGAACGCGGCGATGCGGGCAAGGCCGGAATCAATCACGGTGCGCACACCTTCGATGGTGATGGAGGTTTCCGCGACGTTGGTGGCCACGATGATCCTCGGCCGCGGGCCGGGAGTGATGGCGGTCTCCTGGGCTGCCGGTGGCAGCGTGCTGTGGAGTGGGTAAACATCCCAGCCGCGGGCGTTAGACCCTGATTCCAGCAACTCAACGGTCTTGCGGATTTCATGGGTGCCGGGTAGAAACATCAGGATGTCGCCAACATCGGATAGAGCCATGGCCTCACGGCAAACCTCCACCATGCGCTCCCAGATCGGGATTTCCCGGGGCGGGCCGCCGCGCCGGTCGTGGGGCGCCGCACGTTCCGGTCGATAGAGGATGTCCACCGGATGCAGACGTCCGCCGGCTTCCAGCGCCCGCACGGGTGTTAGAAATTCGGCAAGCCCGGCGGTTTCCAGGGTGGCGGACATCACCACAATCTGTAGCCCGGGCCGCGGGCCGTCCTGCAGGTTGAGACAACGCGCGAGCGCAATGTCCACCGCCAGCCGGCGCTCGTGAAACTCGTCGAAAATGACGGCCCCCACGCCATGCAGCGTGGGGTCGTCCTGAATCCAGCGCTGGAACACGCCGTCCGTTAGATAGAGGATCCGCGTGTCATCGCGGTAGCGGCTGTCGAAGCGCACCGCGTATCCGACTTCCCGGCCGAGGATGGAGTTGCGTTGTTTGGCAACCCACCCGGCCAGCAGGCGCGCGGCCATGCGCCGTGGCTCGATGACCAGAATGCGCCCGGCCAGTCCTGAGTCTAACATAATCCCCGGGACCGCGGTCGATTTGCCCGAGCCGGTGGGCGCCTTGAGCAACACGCGGCAGCGGTCGCCGCCGGCCATGGCGGCGCGAAGATCATCGGCAATTTCAAAAACGGGAAGCATGGGTGGAAGCAATCAATCCTAAGCATGAAATTTCAAACGAAGAGTAGAGCGAGAATGAAGAAAGCCAGCCATGTTCTTGGTTTGGAATTTAGGATTTACTGTTTGGGGCGGCACGAGCGATGACAGAAGAACGGGATTCTTGACAGGAAAATTGGGGGACCGCCTTAAGGAGTGACGACATTGCCTCGCTGTGCTCGCCCTCCGGGCAGCCTATGGCTGGCTATCTCCGCTTCGCCTCGGTTCTTGTCGTCGTGCGGAAGGAATGCCCATGCATGGAGGCTTCGGCACGCAATCATGGTCCACACTTCCGCCCCCACCACAGGAATGTGGTGGCTCCTTATCTTGCGCCCCACCACAGGAATGTGGTGGCTCCTTATCTTGCGCCCCACCACAGGAATGTGGTGGATCCTTAGCGCCGATCCCCGCTTCCGGCTTGTCATCGGAGGCAGGGCAGGGGAGGCTCGGGTGTGTTGCAAATTCTCCATGAACGATTTGGCCACAAGGGCTTCCGCGACGGGCAGGAACCGGTGATCCGGGCTCTGCTGGAAGGTCGTTCGGCGTTGGCCGTGTTTCCCACGGGCGGTGGCAAGTCGCTTTGCTATCAACTTCCGGCAGTGCTGCTGGATGGTCTCACGCTGGTCATCTCGCCGCTCATCGCCCTGATGAAGGACCAGGTCGATGCGCTCACGGCCAAGGGGATTGCGGCGGCACGGTTGGATTCCACACTCGATGTGGACGAGTTGGCCCATGTCTACGCCCGGCTTGAGGCTGGCAGCTTGAAGCTGCTGTATGTGGCCCCGGAACGTCTCGCCAACGAAAATTTCCGTCTGCGGCTGAAGGCGCTGCCCATCCAGTTGGTGGCCATCGATGAGGCCCATTGCATCTCCGAGTGGGGCCACAATTTCCGCCCGGAATACCTCAAGCTCGCCAAGCTCTGCCGCACGCTGAAAATCCCGCGTGTGCTGGCGCTCACCGCCACCGCCACGCCGCGCGTGGCACAGGAAATCCGCCGCCATTTCCGCATCGCCGCCGCCGATCATGTGCAACTCAGCTTCCACCGCTCCAATTTGGACTTGCGGGTGACGCCGTGTGCCGCTGCGGAACGCAAGGCATTGTTGTTAGATAGAATCCGTGCGCTCGAGGGTCCGGTGGTGGTGTATGTGACGCGCCAGGAGACCGCGGAGGAAGTGGCCACCTGGCTGGCCCGCAACGGACTCTCCACGCAGGCCTATCATGCCGGCTTGGCGGATGACTTCCGCGCCGAGGCGCAGCGCGCGTTCATGGCGGGGGAAACCCGCATCATGGTGGCCACCATCGCCTTTGGCATGGGCATCGACAAGGCGGATATCCGTGGCGTGATTCATTACAATCTGCCCAAGAGCCTGGAAAACCATACCCAGGAGATCGGTCGCGCGGGCCGTGATGGCAAGCCGGCTGTTTGCGAGTTGCTCGCCTGCGGCGACGACCTGACGGTGTTGGAAAACTTCATCTACGCGGACACCCCGACGCGCGGGGCGCTGGGCAATCTGCTCGACCGGGTGCTGCGGTTGGGCGGGACCTTTGATGTGTCGGCCTACGATTTGTCCGTCACTTGCGATATCCGGCCAACGGTGGTTGCGACGGTGCTGACCTATCTGGAGATCGACCGCATCATTGAGGCAACGGGCAGCTATTACGCGGGCTATCGCGCGAAGTTGCTGCGCACAGTCGATCAGATAGGGGCGGGTCGCAAACCGGCGGAGCGGCGGTTCCTGCTAGGACTGTTGGAATCCGGCAAG
This sequence comes from Akkermansiaceae bacterium, assembly GCA_903826205.1. Lineage (GTDB taxonomy): Bacteria > Verrucomicrobiota > Verrucomicrobiia > Verrucomicrobiales > Akkermansiaceae > Luteolibacter. The sequence goes on along the minus strand of CAIKDP010000024.1, from coordinate 8,737 downwards.
CGGGGGCGCGGGTGGTTGGCCTTTGAACCGGCTGCATTGGTAGCGGATCTGGGTGTCACGCGCCAGAAGATCGTGACGGCCCTCGGGGAATTGCAGGCCGCCGGCGATCTGGTGCTGGAGCATTCAGGACTGCGCCTGGGGTATCGGATGCTTAACATGCCGGGTGACTTGCGTGATCTGACTGACAAAATGTTCACTGTGTTCGAGCGGCGCGAGCGGGCGGATCTGCAACGTTTGCGCCAGGTGCTGGCACTGGCCGGCCACCGCGGGTGCCTCACCGCCTATCTGACCGCTCATTTCGGGGAGACTCTAACCGAACCCTGCGGCCATTGCGAGCGCTGCCGGGGCGTGCCGGCGCATGCCGTGAAGCGTCCGCCCGCCCGTCGGCCTGCTGATGACGAGTGGCAGGCGCTGCGCGCATTGGCCGATGAACGCCACGCCGCATTGGCCACACCCCGTCAGCTGGCGAGATTCCTCTGCGGTCTGACCAGCCCGGCTAGCACCCGCGCCCGGCTCACCCGCCACGCCGCCTTCGGCCTGTTAGCCGACCTGCCATTTGCCGATGTGTTCGCCATGACGCAGACCCTGTGAACGCCCCGTGGCACCTGCCAAACATGCCGCGCCCGTCACTGCAAATCATTCGGACGGTCGTCCCAATGATTTGCAATGCCGCAGATGTCCGGGGAAGACGGATTGGCGGTATTTGTGCCGAACCGCCTATATGTTGGCAATATTTCAGGACGGTCGTCCCAAAATATTGTGATAATGCTGCGAGTTGGAGGGTGTGACGCGGGCCGGAATAGCGTATGCGGCACCTGTGCCGCAAGGATGACTCGAAGGGGATGGGATTGGGGGATTGAGCAGCACTGGAAACAACTTGGCGGCAGGCCATCGAAAATGGAGGAAAAGTGTTCCCGCGCGGCGAATCTTGCGGCAGACTCCTGGCATGTCCGAGCGCACTGGCATTTTGCTTGTCGTCTCCGGCCCGTCAGGGTCGGGAAAAACCACATTGTGCAGGCGGCTGGCCGGGGAGAAGGCGGCCCATTATTCGATTTCCTGCACGACCCGCGAGCCGCGGCCCGGCGAGATTGCCGATCAAGACTATCACTTTGTGTCACCCGCGGAATTCCGAGCCCGTCTCGACGCCGGGGACTTTTTGGAGCACGCGCAAGTGCATGGGAATTTTTACGGCACGCTGCGCTCGGAAGTCATGGGCTATTTGGAAGCCGGCACGGATGTGGTGATGGACATTGACGTGCAAGGGGCGGCCCAGGTGCGTGCGTGCGTGGAGCCGGCGATCCAGCGGGCCCGGGTTGATTTGTTTGTGATGCCGCCCGGTGAACAGGAACTGCACGCGCGGTTGGTCGGGCGTGGCACCGACAGCGCAGCAATCATAGCCTTGCGGATGCAAAACGCACGGGATGAAATCCAACATTGGCCGAGTTATGCCTATCGTCTCGTCTCGGCCACCCACGAGGAGGATTATGCACGCATCAAGGCGCTTCTAACAACCGAACAGCTGCGGGTGAGCCGCCTGAGGTGATGGCGGGGCAGGTGCCGCGCATTTTCCGCGTTCTCACGAACGCGCCTACGAAGAGAGGGCACGCGCCGGGATCAGCCGCGGTGGGGAGGGCTAACCGATCAGTGCCGCGTAGGCGGTGGCATCGAGCAGTTTGAGGGCCGCGGCGGGATTCTTGACGCGAAGTTTGAAGAGCCAGCCATTGGCATAGGGTTCGGTGTTGACCAGAGAGGGGTTGGCTTCGACGTCCGGGTTAAGGGTGACGACTTCGCCGGCCAGCGGGGCGTAGATGTCACTGGCGGCTTTTACGGATTCAACGACAGCGGCGGGGTCGCCCGCATCGACGGTGCGGCCGATAGCGGGGAGCTCGACGAAGACGACGTCGGTGAGTTCGGCCTGGGCGTGATCGGTGATGCCCACGGTGGCGATGTCGCCATCCAGGCGAATCCATTCATGGGAGGGAGTGTAGTGGAGATCCGTGGGGATATTCATGGGGGAGGGGGGGTGATGAGCGTTTATAGAACGGTTTTCTAACGACAGTGGCGGGGAAGAGGCGGCCGCGAACCTCGATTTGCAAGGGGGTGCCGGGTTTGGAGAAGGGGGTGGGGAGGTAGGCCATGGCGATGCCCGTCATGAGCGAGGGGGAGAGGGCGCCGCTGGAGAGTTCGCCGAGCGGGGTGCCGTCCGCGGCGAGCACCGGGTAGTGGGCACGGGGTGGGGCGCCCTTATCGGTGTATTGGATGGCCGTGAGTTTGACGTCGGTGCCGGCGGCTTTGTGGCGGACCAAGGTGTCGCGGCCAATGAAGTCGGGTTTTTCCAAATCCACGAAGAAGCCCAGACCGGCTTCAATCGGGGAATGTGTTGGCGAGAGGTCGTTGCCGTTGAGCGGGTAACCCATTTCGAGGCGGAGGGTGTCGCGGGCACCGAGGCCACAAGGGGCGGCGCCGGAGGCAACAAAATGGTTCCACCAAGAGATGCCATCGGCGGCGGGGCAGAAAAATTCGAAACCATCTTCGCCCGTGTAGCCGGTGCGGCAGACGATGGCACCGGCGGCGGTGGTGGCATAGCCGTTGCGCGGAGGCAGGGATTGGCCGGGGCAGGCGGCGGCGAAGATGGCGCTGGCGTGGGGGCCTTGGATGGCCATGCCGGCCCATAGTTCACTTTCGTTGCGGAGGATGACGTCCGGATCCTGATGGGCGGCCAGCCAGAAAAAATCCTCCTCGATCATCGAGGCGTTGACGACCAGGAAGAAGTCGGAGACGCCGCTGCGGTAGGCGATGAGGTCATCAATGACGCCGCCCTTGTCATTGAGCATGAGGGTGTATTGGCCCTGGCCGGGGGCGAGGGAGTCGATGTTGTTAGTGAGGAGGCGGTTGAGCCAAGCGGCGCAGTTCGGGCCGCTGACGAAAAATTGTCCCATGTGGGAGATGTCAAAAATGCCGGCCTTGGTGCGGACGGCGTGGTGTTCATCGAGGATGGAGGTGTATTGGACGGGCATGTTCCAACCGGCAAAGGGCACCAGACGGGCGCCCAGCGCGATGTGGGCGGCTTCCAGCGGGGAATGTTTCAATTCATGGGGCACGCGCGGACCATGGAATGAATGCCCGGGCTTGTCAATCAGCTGTGATTGGCGATGATTGGCGGCGAGATGGTATTTTCAAATGGATTTGAGCGGCGTTTTGGTGGTTTGGCGTTCCCCGGGTTTCTGCGTTATTTCGCGCTGATGCATGTGCTGGTGTACGTGTTGCAGATCGCGCGGCCCGGCATCGGCCTGCTGCTGATGTTTGACTGGGGCAAAATCCTTTCCGGTGAGGTCTGGCGGTTAGTGACGTTTTTGTTTGCGTCGGCAGGGTTCGGCCAGGTCAGTTCGCTGGGAATGATCTTCATGGTGTTCATGGTCATGATTGCCTTCATGATCAGCGACGCTCTGGAGGGGGCGTGGGGGGTCTTCAAAACCTCCATGTATTATTACTGCGGGATCCTCGGGTTGCTCGCGGCCAATTTTCTAACCCCCGGTTTCGACGGCATGTTCCTGTACGAGGCGGCATTTTTTGCGTTTGCCACCTTGTTTCCGCGCGTTGAGTTCCGGTTGTTTTTCATTCTTCCCGTACAGGTGAGATTTTTGGCGATATTGGGGGCGGTGGGTTTGATCTGGCCGGCGTTCAAGTCCCCGATCTGGCTGGTGTTTTTGGTGCTGATCTTTGCCAACTATCTGCTGTGGGCCGGCATTCCCGCCCTGCGTGGCATGGCGCGGGTGCAGGCCGCAGGCAAACGACGCGGGCTGTTCAAGGCCGCCCAAGCGTCGGCCGGCATGGCCTTCCACCGTTGCGAGGTCTGCGGCAAAACCGAGTTGTCAGATCCGCATGGCGAGTTCCGCGTCGGCGCGAATGGACACGAATACTGCGCCGAGCATCTCGACGCGCATTGAGCCAGAATCAGGGTTTGGATTTCCGCAGGGCATTGCCGGCATAGAGGGCGATGGCGAGCCAGATCAGCGAGAATGACAGGAGGCGGCCGCATGTCATGGGCTCGTGGTAGAATTTCCAACCAATGACAAATTGCAGGGTGGGGCCGAGGAATTGCAGGATGCCAAGAGTGACCACAGCGTGCGCTGGGCCACGATGGTACCCGGCGAGAGAAACGACAATTGCTTCCAAAACAGCGGCAGGATCCCCCACATGAAAAACGCGGCCAGCGCCGCCAGCGTGCCGGAGCGGGAGTGATTCATGTGAGCATCGCCCGCGTGACGTGATACTTGGCGGCACAGCGGGGGCATTGGAGCGTGATGGCGGGGTCGTCATGGAAGAGTTCCTCGAGGCGGTTTTTCCAACCGCCAAGGATGGGCAGGATCCGCTCGAGGCTGCATCCGCAATGGAAGCGGAAGCGGCGGGTTTCCAGCAGGGTGGTCTCATCCCGGGTTGTTATGTTAGAAACGGCGGCCTCGTCGAGTGCGGCCAGCCATGCCAGATCGCAATCCGGTTGGGCCGCCACCAGCGCGAAGTTTTCATCCTCCAGCCGGAAGGCTCGGGCAGGGCGTTGTTCGGATTGCTCGTAGAATTGGGCCAGCCAGCCGACGGGATCGATCCCATCCACTTCCATGGTGGAGAGGCTGGGGGCGGTGCCTTCGAGGGTGGTGGTTTGGGAGTAGAAGTAATTGCGGTCGGGTTCGCGGACATCCTCGGTGAAGATGCGGCCGGTCACCGATTCTGTTAGGGAGCCGCCGGTGACAAACAGGTTGATGCGTGGGGCCCGCAGGTTGGCGGTCCAAGCCAGGGTTTCCGCCCATGGGCGGGCGACAAGGTGCAGGGTGAGGACGGCTAATGTGTCCTTGAGCATTTGGTCCAATTCCGCGGGGGGGCGGATGGCATGCTGCATGAGGTGAAGGTAGTAGTCGGTGTAAATCGGCGTGAATTGCCCGCGCACCAGCTGGGCGTTGCGATGACGGACGAAGATCGATTCAATCGTGGAGAATTCTTCCGGGGCTTCCATGGTGGCTGCGCGAATCAGGCACCAGGCAGTTCGATGAAGCCCTCGAGCTTGCGGATGCGGGTGGGGTGGCGCATCTTGCGCAATGCCTTGGCCTCAATCTGGCGGATGCGCTCGCGGGTTACTTGGAATTGACGGCCTACCTCTTCGAGGGTGCGGCTGTAGCCGTCCTTGAGACCGAAGCGTTGCTCGAGCACCTCACGTTCACGTTCCGTTAGAGTGTCCAATACGTCCTTGATCTTGTCCTTGAGCATTGAGAAGCCCGCCTCCTCCATCGGATTGTCCGCGGATTTGTCCTCGATGAAGTCGCCGAACGAGGTGTCGTCGGAGTCACCGACGGGTGCCTGCAGTGAAATGGGCTGCTGGGCCATCTTGAGCACGGCCCTAACGCGTTCGACGGGGAGGTGGATTTCTTCGGCGATTTCTTCCGGTGAGGGTTCGCGGCCGTACTCCTGCACGAGCTGCTTTTGCACGCGCATGAGCTTGTTGATCGTCTCGATCATGTGGACCGGGATGCGGATGGTGCGTGCCTGGTCGGCGATGGAGCGGGTGATGGCCTGGCGAATCCACCAGGTGGCGTAGGTGGAGAATTTGTAGCCGCGGCGGTATTCGAATTTTTCGACGGCCTTCATCAGGCCCATGTTGCCTTCCTGGATGAGGTCGAGGAATGAGAGTCCGCGGTTGGTGTATTTTTTGGCGATGGAAATGACGAGGCGCAGGTTGGCTTCGACCATTTCGGTTTTGGCCCGGAGGGCTTCCTTGAGCCAGTGGCGCAGTTGTCTGTAGGCTTTGTGGAAGGATTCGGTGGTGTGCCACGAGCGTTGCTGGAGTTCGCGCAATTTGGTGACGAATTCCTTGTCATTGGGATCCGCCTCGACCTTGCGGCTGTATTTCCAAAACCGTTGCTGATAGTCATCGACTTGCTCGCAGAAGTCCTCGATGACTTTTTGTTTGTAGTAGAAACGGGTGTAGTGGCGGTTGAGTGTCTGGATGTTTTTTTCAAACTCCTCCTCGAGTTTTTTTCTGCCGCGCGGGGTTTTGGACGAGAGTTGGCGGAAATAGTCGTCGTTTTCCTGGTGGAGTTGCTTGAGGTGTTCGCAGAGCTTGGGCAAGCCCTTCATGTAGCGTTCGCGGGACTCGATTTTCTTGTCGAGGATGACGCGATCAAAACGTTCCTTGCCCTTGATGAGCTTGTCCGCAAGGTCCTGATAGGAATCGGCGACGAAGCCGAACAGGTTGAGGTGGCGGGCTACTTCAGCTTCCGCATCCTCGATGCGTTTCGAAATTTCCACTTCCTGCTCGCGGGTGAGAAGCGCCACCTGGCCCATTTGCTTGAGATACATCCGGACCGGGTCGTCGAGGATGTCGAGTTTCTGGTCACCCTTGGAGTCGTCGTCATCGCCGTCGGCCTCATCGCGTTTCTTGTCCTTGTACCGGTCCACCTCGGAGGCATCGATGACATTGAACTCCATTTGGCGGAGACGGTCCATGATGGCCTCGATGTCTTCCGGATCCACGAGGTCATTGGGCAGGATCTCGTTGATATCGTCGTAGGTGAGATAGTCCTGTTCCTTGGCGAGTTTGATGAGCTCGCGGATTTTCTCCTGGATCTCCTGGGTGTCGATCCGGCGCTTGGTGCCGTTGCCTGGAGGTTTGGCGGGCTTCTTGAGCTCCTTGGGATCGGGTTTGCTTGGTTCCGCAGCTTTTTGGGTGGGCACCGGCTTCGCGCTCTTGGCGGTGACGCTTGGAGTGGGCACCGGCTTCGCGGCTATCGGCTTACTAGGCACGGCTGCGCCAGAGGCGGTCTTGGGCAGTGCGGCTTTGGGCAGTGCGGCCTTGGGCTGTGCGGCCTTGGGCTGTGCGGCCTTGGGCTGTGCGGCTTTGGGCTGTGCGGCTTTGGGCTGTGCGGCTTTGGGCTGTGCGGCTTTGGGCTGTGCGGCTTTGGGCTGTGCGGCTTTGGGCAGTGCGGCCTTGGCAAGGGCGCTTGTTTGCGGTGGAGTTTTGGGGTGGGGGGCCTGTTTGGGCACGGGTGGAGGTGTGGTTGCCGGTTTCTTGGAATTATCCTTGGTGGGCTTTGGCGCGTGGTTCTTTGGCGAGGCTTTCACAGTCTTGGCAGTGGGTTCGGATGATTTGGGGTAGGTGAAAGGCCCGTTAACTTCGCTGCTTGAGTCCTCCATGCCGGGAGCCACGGCGTCTAACTCGGATGTCGGCTCGAAGAAGGAGTCTGATCCATCAACATCGCCTGGACATGGGTCGGTGGGATAGTGTTCGGTTTCGGGTGGGTCGGTGTGAGTGGTTTCTGAAACGATTGAGGTCAACATGGAACGGGTGTGAAAAAGGCAGGGGGCTCAGGAATTTGGCTACAATTCATCCATTATGGGGACAACGCGACATGCCGCGAGCGACGGGACTGAAGATCCCTAACGAGATGACGTCAAGTTTTATTTGAAAATTTTTGTGAATCGGGCGGGTATGGCGCGGCGAGGCGGGGATTTTTGGGGATTTGGTGATTTGCGGTTTTCAATTGGAGCGGCGCCGGTTACGACTCGGCCTGTGCCAGAGACTTGTCCACGCAGGCAAGGCTCCTGAGCCAGCCTCCACTCCATGCCACGGACCCTTGATGAACCCAAGCCGCGACGGCCCGCCTATTTCTGGTGGTTGCTGGCCAATGCCTTGGCCTTGTGTTTTGCCGTCATCAGTTGGGCGCTGTGCCTGCAGGTCTTCAGGAACATCGAGACGCCCAGAAATTATGAAATCCTGCGCAAGCTCAACCGGTTGCCGAAACTCAAAGCCTATGGGGTGTCCAATGTCCCTCCTGGCACAGCGCTCGGCCCCAAGGAATTGTACCAGAAATTCTTCGGCCTGGCCAAGCAGGACCTGAGCCGTACGAATGGCCTGTTGCTGCGGAATTTTCTCACCAATTTTGAGAGCCCCTTGCTGCTCACCTATATCGAGGGGGATTATCAAGTGAGAAAAGTCCGTGCACTCGACACGACGGATTTGTTCACCCCTGGATTTGTGGTTCAGGCACAAGCCTTGGTCAAACCCGATGAGTTTTCCGCCGCGGCACCTTATCCGGTGTGCGTTGAGTATGTATTTCCTACGGAGGATGCCACAGCGGTTGCCGGCTTCAATAGCGGCGATGTTCTGGGGGTGAGGAAAAACCCGAGCTGTGCAGCAGTGACACATGTTTCCAAGATCACTGTGGAGGGGGAGTCGGTGCTCATGCTTACGGTGATCCCGATCGCCTACGGGGCATACCAGATTGGCGCGGCTCGAGCCTTTGACATCAGGCCGCCAGGGCGCCTGCGCCCGGGTGCCGACCTGCCGATGTTCAAGAACTGAACCCAGGGTGGCGCGTGGATCAAGGATCTCGCAGGATGGACAACTGGTTAGAAAATGGCGTTAGACCGGTAGCAGTCGGAAACCCGGCTTTATGACATGTCGCAGGACGTTGGTGAAGTGAGGCGCGCTATACTGTGCGCGCCAAGTTAAAGGGGATGCCAGGATGTGGCTGCCGCGTCTCGCGGCAGGCCGTGGTTGCTGCGGCTCGCAGCAAGTCGTGCGTGTGGCGGCGGTATCTGCCTGATTCGTTGCGCCACGGGAAGCGCAGATAGTAGTTACGGACTTCAGTCCGTTCTTGAATGAGGAAGAGCGGACGGTAGTTACGGACTTCAGTCCGTTCTTGAAAGAGGAAGAGCGGACGGTAGTTACGGACTTCAGTCCGTTCTT